>VCAW01000034.1 GCA_013607775.1 Campylobacterota bacterium
TGTCTCGAAATAACCTCCGCAGGCGGAGCCTACGGAACAACGTGATTAACACACAGGCACAAGTAGAAAAAATGTCTCGAAATAACCTCCGCAGGCGGAGCCTACGGAACACACGTATTATAGCACTTCATGACTAATTTAGCCTTTTTAATATGCACTAAACAATAAGCTGTTAGGGAACTTAAGCCAAAAGTTTGTAAACATGGGGGTTTAAAAAACCTTTAACTGCCTCATTTTAACTTCATCTGCCTTAGAAGCCCGTATATACGGCATTTATTATGTTTAAAAAGTATGTAAAGTGTTTTATATTTTTTCAAAAAGACCCCACTTTACGAACTTTTTGCATTTTTACACCTCTTTGATGCCCTAAATATGGTACTTTAAAACTTCAGAAAATATAAAACTTCGTAAAGTAACTTACATCAAATCAATAAAATATAGCTTTACGAACTTTTAGTTTACATTAAGGTTGCAAAGCGTTGTCGTAAATACAAGAAATTTAACCCATTGACTTAAAAAAACCTTAAGTAAAAAGTTCGTAAATGATTAGAGTACAATAGCAGAGGAGTTGTTAAAAGAAGTAGATAGCATCTTTTTCAAAAGGATGTGGTTCGTTACACAAACCTTCTGACTTTTCCACACAAGAGAGACATACCACATAGACACGTACAGAGTCTGTTTTAAACTCTACAATGTTAGCTATGCCTTTTTTTAGCTTTTGGAGTTTTTCAGAAGTAGGTATGAGGCATTCAAAAACAGAACGGTTCACCCTCTTTCCCCACCCTTCCAACAAGTCACTAAGAAGTCTTCGACGCTTATCATCTGTGATATCATAAATGATAACTGTACGTATCATTAGTATTTACCTACAAATGGTTTATAGCGTGTAAGTCCACGTACTGCACGAGAGAGCATATATGCCTGTTCTGCTATGATGGTATCTACTTTTTTTGAAGCTTTTTTATGTTTGGTAAAGGAGCCTATTTTTTCCAGCACATTCTTGGCTATAAGTTGTCTACTTTTTCTGTCTAGACGGTTTTCCTTGTCTAGTTTTAAGTGTTCATTGTTATTTACCATAGAGACGATAGTTCTGTCCACTACAAAAGCTCTAAACTCTTCTATGAGGTCATAGACCAGTGTAGGTTTGCTTTGGTCAAGTGCATGTAAAAAAGAGACATTGAGTGAAAGACCCGCTCTTACGGCATGGTGATGTACTCTTCCATAGAGTATGGCATAGCCATAATTTAATGAGGCATTCACTACATCATCTGCCCCTTTGGTTACCCTGCCCTCAAAGTCCACTTTACTCTCTAGCAATTTCACCAATGCCTGCCAGTAAATACTGGCTATCTGCCCTTCATAACCCATCAATGCATTGGGTGTGTTTGCACTTTTAATGGTGGTTTTTATACGGTACTCCATTTGGTCTATCTCTTTGTCCAATATCTTATGGTGGCGGTCAAGGTTTTTAAGGTAGTTGAGTTGGTTTTTAGACTTTCCTTTTATGAAAGCTCTGGCAAACTTCATTTGCTCTGGAGTATCTAGTACCTTGAGCTGCAGTAGTGTCATTTTGGCATAACTATGCTTTGCACCAAAAAGTGATGCATACGGTGTTTCTATCTTGTAACTGCTGTTGATAAAGTCTATACCTATGCCCAAAGAGGCACAAAGCTCTACCACATTTGAACTCAAAGAAATACCTTTGGATGCTATGATAATACGTTCGCACTGTGTCTTTGGCATCTGATGTACGACCTTACCTTTTTTCTTGAGCGTAATAGTATTTTTGGACATACCGATGTAAAGTCCAGGCTCTGAGATATGTAACACAGAAGAGGTGGCATACTTCTTTGCATACTGTCGTTTTTTGCTTTTTGACTTTGTCTCTGCTTTGGTATATGTTTTGTTTGCCAAGTGTTTTTCAAATGCCTTGGAGATGATGCGTTCGATGTAGTCTTTTTTCTGCACCTTGGAGAATGAAAAAGGAAATTCCAAAAGCATAAGTTTTTTTCTAAATTTTCCTTTGGTTTTAATGGTGCCTCGTTTTTTCTCTTTATACACACGCTCATACAGTGCCAAAAGCATCGCTTCTTTAAGCAGACTCATCTGTGGATGCTCCAAGCCTATAACTTTTAGCTGGTAGTTACTTAGTCCTTGCATGTGTTGATTAAGCTTTATTATCATCTCATCCAAAGGCTTGACTTGTGATGCATAACGATGAAACTTTGCGATGCTTTGTTCTAACCTCTCTTTGGCTATAGAGAGTTCCCAGCCTTTAAAGTGTATGCCTAAAAAAGTAAATCCCACTTTTACACTATGTGCTATATGTGTTTTGGGCTCATTTATCTGCAGATCTATAGAGTGCAGGTATGCAGTAAGGTCAATGAGACTTTGCTCTGCATCTTTCTTGCTATGAGTAAAGATGCTTATGTCATCTACATAGCGTACAAAAGCTACTCCCTGTTCTTCTAAAAACCAATCAAGCTGATTGAGATAAATGTTGGAGAGTAATGGAGAGAGTGGATCACCCTGATGAATACCTTCATGGTTGTTTAAGTACCTGTAGCGTGCAAAACTTCCGTTAGTTAAAAAAGAGGCTATGAGCTGTATCACTTTGTTGTCTTCTATACGTGAGGCAAGTATATGCATGAGTCTTTCATGGTTGATGTTTTCAAAAAAGTTATCTATATCTGTACGAAGTACCCATATACGACCTTTTTGCAATGCATCTTTTGCACGTCCTACTGCCTTGAGTGTGTCTTTATTTCGTCTGAAACCGTAATTTTTGTCGTTAAAATGTGATTCATAATAGTCACTGAGTGGTGCAGCTAAAGTTTTTTGGACTATCTTATCCCGCAAAGAACCCAAACCTATGGGACGTTGCGTATCATCCTCTTTTTCTATGTGTATGTGCTTGAGTGGCTCTGGTGTGTAATGTACATGCAGTAGTTCATGCTGTAACTCCTCGAGGTTTTCCATCAAGTCCTCTTTAAACACTTCCATGGAAACCCCATCAAGCCCAACAGCCCTAGATCCTATTTCTCCAAAAGCGTTTTTAAGGGCTTTGAGTGTGAAGATTTGCTCTAAGGTTTGGGTGAACATAGATTAAGATATACCATACTTTTTAAAGACTTTCATATCGGACTTAGAAAGATTCTTTTGTTTGTTGTAGTATTGTTGTACTATCTTTGTCTCTTCTGCTGTAAGTTTAGGCTTCTTTCCAAAAGAGTCTTTCAGGAGTTTAAAGCCATCTGCTAAAGTTTTACAATCAAGCAGCGCATTTAAACCTTCTTCTTTTTTGGCTTCTTTATCTGCTTTTTCCTTTTCTCTCTGCGCTTCTTCTCTGGCTTTTTTCTCTGCTTCTGCTTTTTCCATTGCTACTTTTTCCGCTTCAACTTCAGCCTCTGTTTTTGGTGCATCACTTATAGTAAACTTCCCATACCCTACATTGGTCTTTGCACCTAGCCCAAGGTCAGCTAGAATGTTTCTAAAAAGAGTCTCTTTCTTTTTTTTGGAAACTATTTTTCCATCATCAAGCTCAAACTGAAACAAAAAAGTAACCTCTGGTAATACCTTGATGAAACGTAAAGGTACAGGGTCTTTGAGTGGGTCAGCATGTGGAGTAATGTAGTCATCTCCTAGTAGCCTGTCCTGAGTATCTGCTTTGATGATGTATGCATCATAAAAGATATCTGCATTTTCAAATATCTCATCTTCAAGTGCTTTTATGTCCATGTTCTCATCATCTAGTAGTGCTTGTATGTATTGGGGATGTTTAAATGCGGACTTAAGCACACCTTTGATGGATGAACCTGCAATAACAGGGAGTCCTGAGGTGTAGTCAAAGTAAAATCCTAGTATCGCCTGTCCTTCAATACTGGGTAGCTCATGTGTATTACCCGCTCCCAAAATAAGTCCAGGGTATGCAGTAGTGCCTTGAAATCTTGTGCTTCCAAGTATCTCTTCTTCATTTGGTATAAATGTACTTTGTATAATGGCTTTAACTTTGGCATTGATGTTATCTACATTCTTTTTCTGTGCCAAGTCTGTATAGTCTAAACCATTAAAATAGTCTTTGTTAAACAACCATCCAATGTTTGCATTACTCATGTTCTACTCCTTATACCAGTTTAAATGTACGAATACTAAGCTTTATGGCTACAGCTATGTCTAAAATACGCTCTTTTAACAGTGTCTCATTGGTATTTGAATCCAAAACATAACGAAGTAAAGACTCTTTAGAATTCCCTTCTGTCATAACTTGTAAAATGAGTTTGGTAAGCATACTCTTGTCCTCTTTGGTTGAGGCATTTTTGTTTTCATAGAGAGCCAATGTAGGCTTGAGTCCACTTTGGATGATGCTCGCACCAAATGCAGAGATATAGCCGTTGTATGAAGAGGGAATCTCTCCATCCTTAAACTCACTTGTCAAAACTTCTATCGCCTTAGGGATATACTTTTCTATATTTTTCTTACTCATAACGAAACCTTTTGAAGTTTACATACTCCATACCCTATGGATTTATTTGCGCCTATTTGCACAGTGTTTTGTGCATCAAAACGCTTTTCAAAGGCATCTATCTTCTCTTTTTTATCTGCTTCATCAAGGTTGGTTGGCTTAGCTATGGTGAAGTAAAACATAGACTTTTTAGGTACTACCTCTTCATACCACAGATTTTTACTCTCACCATTTACCAGGTAGTTCCGTGCCAACACTGGCAAGCTTAAATCTTTAAAATCTTCATCTGAGAAAAGTGCAATATCTTGCCCTAGTAAATCATTTAAAGCAGAAACATCTGTACTAGAAACTTTAGCCTCATGGTCTTCTAAAATAACTTCTTTAAGGTCTTCAAAAACAAGAGGCTTACCCTCTTCTACTTTCTCCTTAGACAACATAGTCAAAGCTTTTTTTGTCGCTTCTGGGAAGTCTATCTCAAAATCTTCCAGATAATCCAAGAAAGTTGCAAGTACCCCTACGGAAGTAGCCAAAAAGTAAGGCTTTTTGTTGCTTCTTACTGGTCTTGCCAAAAGCGATGCTTCAAAAAAGTGAAATGCCCCTGTTTGATGGCTGTCATTAGAGCTGTTGTCTGGACCAAAAATGTAGTTTGTGTAGTTACTTCCCTCTCCTGCTGCTTCTCTAAAAGCACCTTTTAAGGAGGAGCTATGGATGGTTGGCAGTGTTGTTATGGCATCTTTTTGTACCTGTTTGTCTATGATGTCAAAGTTCACATCTCCTGCACCCACGTGCAGGTTGCTTAGTGTTGTAATAGTATAAAGTTCTTTTTTCATTATTTTTCTCCTTTGGTAAATATGTTGTATCCGATTTGTTGCAGGTTTTTGTTGTTTAGATTTTCTAAAAGTTCTTCAGATGGTTCCAGTAGTACCGAACCTTTTTCATATAAGTATAGTGTTTTACTTTTTTCAAACTTATTGGTTTTGAGGGCTGACTTTTTAGAAACCAAGTTTCTATGGCTTATCTCCGAAGTGATAGCAAACTGCGTATGCTCTTTTATGTCTAGCGTGATATATGCATCACTTAGCAGTGTCGTGTAGCCTTTTGTATCGGTGTAGTCCAGTATTTCGTGGCTAGCTTCAACGTTCATCATAAAAGATGACCTGTCTGCTCCTAGTGAGACCATAGCACTTTTCAAGTCATACTCCACTTCAAGGTAAAAAGCAAAAACAAAATCAGCTTTAAACAGATAAGAGGTTTTTTTGAAAAGTGAGTTCTCCTCTCCACCCTTTTTGTTTCCTGTCTGTTCTACAGTTCCAAATATATCTTCTGAACTAAGCTTTACTCCACCATCGAGTGAAACAAAGTTGTCATAGATATCTTTTTTAGGGTTGTACCCTTCTAACTTACCATCCACGTATGCAAAGTTGTCACTGTCAACTTTTTTGATGTAACGTTTTTTGTTTTGCATCAAAAACACAGGACTGATATTTTTAATGCTACCAAACTCCTGTACTTTTGTTGAGAGCATGTCAAATTTTTCTACTCCTGTAAGGCTATTAGCCTCTGCATGCTTTGCCTTATCTATCCACTCCCCTCTTCTTTTGCGTGTGAGCAGTCCTGCTTGAGTCATAAGCTCCTTTTTTAACATACCAAGAAGAGCAGTTTGCTGTGGAAACTGTCTGGACTTCACCAAGTAGCTTCCTGTCTCCTTGTCTCCCAGAGTTCCAAAAGTCTGGTCTCCACCGAACATAAAGGGTTCTAGCGGTTTTAAAGTAACTAGGTATTTCATGCTTTATCTCCTTGTACAAATTTGATAAACCTAAGTGTGGCATAGACTACGTCTAAAGCTTTTTTCTCATCTGCCAAGTGTGCCTCATGCATAAACGCTATAAGTTGCTCAAAAAATGCTCTATAGTTTGCATCATGGACTTCTTTGTTAAAGTAGTTGTCAAAAAAGTTTTTAAGATGGTTTTTGTCTTTGAGTATCTGAGACAACATGACTTTGTTTGCGTCTATTTTGTGGTGTATGGAGTGCAAGAAATTGTCCATACCCTCTCCACCACTAATGTTAGAAGAGAAAAGTTTGAAGTTTTCATAAAGCTCTTTGTCTCCTTTATGGATGACTGCTTTAAAGGTCTGTCCACTATGTTTTGTGACACAAAAAGCGATGTTGTTTTTGTTGCCTTCTTTTGCATCTGCAAAAAGTAGGTTTCTACTATTTTCCAGTGCTTCATAGAGTGGAAACTTATGGTACTGCATGGAGACACCAAAAGAGAGTGTCGCTTCGCCGTTAAAGCTTTTGTCAAAGTCTTTGCTTATGTCGTCACAGAGTTCAAATATGGTCTTATCGCCACTGACTACGGGAGCAAAAAAGAGCAGATCATCTCCCCCTGCAAAGATAGTTTCTCCTCCAAATGCTTTAATATGTTTATGTGAAATGTTACAATACTCAAAAAGCTTTTTAGAAAACGCTTGAAATGCATCTCTGCCTTTTAGGCTCTCTACCACTTTTCCCATGCTGTCTCCATCTGCGTGGACTATGGCGTAGTACTTATGGTAGTTTTTAGATTCTACTTTCTCATAGACACTTAACTCATCATCAGCATTAATGAGACTTTTTACCTCTGCAGTCATCATGTCATGAAGTGCTATCTCTGGCAAAGAGGGAAATGACTTCTTCTCTCCAAAAGCATCTTTAGTTAAAAAGAGGTTACCACCTTGTAATACCTTAGCAAGTGGGTGGCCACTATACTGCCCAAGAGAGTAAAAAAGCTCTGCTGTATCAAGATAAGGAGTCATCTCCAAAATAGGGTTTTCGCCCTCTTTTAGTTCTTTCTCTACGATGTTTATCTGTAGGTAGTCTTCTAGAAACTTTAGGTCTAACTTCATGTTAGACGCAAGTGAAGATAGCACTTCTTTTACAATACTTTTCAAGGCATCTTGGTCACCCTCTTTAGACTCAAAGATGAACCTGTCATGAAAGAGTCCAACTTCTTTTCCTGAGTCAAAAATGCTCTTGTCTTTAATGTATGGCACAATGAACTCACGCTCTTTAAACTCAGAAATGATTTGCTTCATGATGTAAGAAAAAAGGTAAGAACCTCCCCAAAGTTCTCTTGTCTTTTTAGCACTTGAGAGGGTTTTATAGATGGGTCCTATGGTTAGGGCTAGGTAGGTCATTTGCTCTCCTTAATTTCGTTAAACATTCTTACAAGTTTTTTGTATTGGTCATTGTTATGATACTCCGAGTCTATATGTTTCGATAAGTCTAAATTGAAGGCAAAATCAAAAAAGTCATCAAAAGTAAATGATGTTGGTGTTTTCAGTTTTAGTCCACTTTTTCTATCAAACTTAACTAAGAACTCTTTATTTAAAATCTTCTCTACACTTGTATCTGCCCAGAAATAAATACGCATTTTTCCATTTTCCAAAATAGGCTTAAATGTAATAGGTGACTTGAACCGTGTTATCTCTTTTGTTGGGTCATCTTTAGTAATAGTAGCTCTTCTATATGACATCCAACTTTGACTCGATGAAAGCCCAAATAAATCTCGCATAAGCTTTTGGTTTTCTATATCTCCATTGTTATCTAAGTAGTAATTTTTAATTGCTTTTTTATCCCAAGTGATATTTTTACTTTTAGCATAAGAAAAAATTACCGCTTTAGCATAAATGCCCCTAAATTTTGCAGTATTGATACCTGCGCGCAAAAAAGCATAGAAAAATTTTATATCTTCTTGCCAACTATTTGCGCTGGAACTGAAACTATACACTTTATGTTTTATCACTGTTGCATCAAATGGCTTTTTTACATAAAAACTACCAAACCCTTTACTTTGCCGTGTCCCAAAATTGGTATAGGCTAAAAATGCTTCAAAATTATTTCTAATAGCTTTTAAAACTTCTGAATTAAAAGAAAAAAATTCTATCTCAATTTTAGAAGCTAAAGAGAAACGTTTTTTCTCCCCTTCTCCCATATTACCAAAAAAGAGTGGGTTAGGTATGCTTTTACCATTTTTTGAATTTATCGTTTCGATATCTGACATTTCTGTTTTAGCCTCTATCTTCACCTTATAATCCAAAGACCTATGCCCATTTGCATTTTTAATAAATGGTATATCCTCTACCTGCTTCAACAAAAACCTATCTAACTTAGGTTTCAACTCCGTAGACCTCAGTGTTGCCCCACTCTGTTCACTTTGAAAGTGAATGATGGGGGTATGTTGCTTAAGCGTGAAACTTACCTTAAACTTATCTAGCGGGTTTTGTGACATCTTTTATCTCCTTTTTTGTAAGATTTGGTTGTATGCTACAAGCAGTGCTATCATTCTTTTGACCTATGAGACAGACAGCACCTACAATAGTAGCTATCATAAGTCCTGTCGCCAAAAGTAAAGAGATTTTCTTTTTAATCGCTGCATAGCCTATGAGAGCAGAAAGTATGAGAGAAATAAACCCTATAAGCAACGCTATATAAGACATGGAAAAATCAAAAATATTCATACCGTACATCCCCGAAAGCAGTGTTGGAGGTAAAAATATAGCCCCTATCTCAGCTATGGTTGCAAGGTTTTCTTCTCGTTTTTCTGCATTTTTCACCTGTGCATCTTCATTTTTCATAGAAACATAATTATGAAGTTCTGCTATTTCAGAGTCAAGGTCTTTGATGTGTTTTTCTATCTGCATTACTTTTAAAGCTTGATTATATATCTCTATGCCTTGTTCTTGTGCAGTGACTTCCCTGAAGAAAAGATTATTCTCAAACTCTATGTAGTCTTTGTAAAGCTCTGCTACACTACTGTTTAAGTCAGGTGCTGTCAGCTCTTCTAGCTTAAGGTCTACAACACGTTTAGAAAAATTTAGCATAGATGCACGGTAAGCAAGTAAGAGCGTAAATATCTGAAAGTACATCGTATGCATGTGTGGTTTCAGTATGCTATTCCCAAAACTTATAGTGGTTAATGCCACAAAAGAGTAACGGCTTATGCCAAAAAGTGTTCCCCACTCGACCCATCTGTCATAAGTAGTATCTTTTATGAGTTTTTTTGTCATATGTTTGCTTTGACACATTTTACTTTGTGTGTCTACAAAAGTATATCTGTACCAATACTCATCATTTTCATAGGCATACACTTCTTTGGCTTCATCATAGGCTCTCATTTTTTCTGCCAATGTATCGTTTATATACATAGAGATGACAAACATACGGTCATCTATGATGGGTTCTATGTGTATTTTCTTGCTTAGGCTATGTGAGCTAAAGCCGTCACCCAACAGTGTATGTATGAATTTTGGAAGATTAGTAGCATCTTTTTTAATGTTGCTCATCTTTTTGTAGTATGAAAAATCTTCTTTTATCTCTGTATCAAGATGCAGTGTAACACTTTGAGGCAAAAGAGTATTTGTAACATACTCAAGATTGTCTTTTCCCCCCAAAAACTGAGGGTAAAGCCGTCTTGAAAAGTCATTGATGACAAGTATGTCTTCAGGATTATCATACTCATGGTTGAGTAGCTCTAAGGAAAGTATGCCCACTTGTGTGTCAAAGGTACGCATAGATATGCCATCAATGCTAAGCGTATACTCCTTGTCATGGACTTCAAGCACATACTTCCCCTTTTGCTCTTTGTGTTCAAAATAATACGATGTTTGCACTTCATCCATAGACTTCTTGGAAAATAACGACTTTCTTACGTATTCATAGAAATAGATGTATTCATTGTAGTTTTGCGTACTTTCTGAAACATCAAACGTTTTATACTCCCAGCATTTATCTTTTGTCAATGCCTCATTTACAGTTTTTACCTCTTGTGTAAAAACAAATGGAAACATAAGTATATGTGAACTGTGTAACTTTTTTTCTTCCAATTTTTCCTCCTTGCTAATTATTTAAAAACCAACTTCTCACATCATCCAAAAACTTCTTTTCATCAAAATCTTTACTTTGATGAATCACTATATCTCCATAATGAGCCCGTGCTTTGTCCCCTCTGCTAAATTGAAAACGTTTTTTTCCAGATTTACTTCTACGTTCATTTTCTGCACCTATGCTGAGTATCATTGCCTTGCCATCATCATCCAAATACTCCATAATAAGCTCTGTCTTATAGACAAAATGCTCGCCATTAAGTCCATTAACAAGCTTACATTCAATGGTATGTAGGTGGTTGTCTTTTATCATCAAAATGTCAAATTCATTTTCTACCTCTTCTTCAAAGAGTACTTTGGTTCCCACCCAAACATCATCAAAATCAAAATTATCTACTACAAGATGATAGATATACTCTTCAAAGACTGTACCTTGAATAAAGCTTTGTCCTGTCATATCAATACTCTTTAGTAATGCTTTATATTCACTATATTTTTCAACTTCTTCGAAAGACTTTTTTTGCACTTCCCCTGCAAAAGACTTATAGTCTGAAAGATTTTTAGTCAACTTGAAAATGACATTTTTTCTGGCATCTATAACTTTTTTATCTGCTTCGGCTAAAAGCGTATAGCCTTTTAACAGCAGATGACTCCGTATATCCATATTATGTTCAATGTTATGTTTTTCCATTCCCTTGGATGTATGAGTATTATAAGTATTTGCATAACGATCATAGGCAATAACCTTTGCACCCAAATCCAAAAGACTTGATGAAAGTACAATAGCAATAGAACTAAGACCATCTGTTGCATTGAGATAAATGCTATTATAGTCGTTTGCATGTTGTTTGATGCGTTGTAGACAGCCAAGCATACTGGTATAGCTATCTTCATCTATCTGGATAGTCTCTATTTCGTATTTGTCTTTACTACCATAAGAAAGTGTTTGCAAAAAGGCTTTTTGTCCTTTAATAATTCTTTTTGCTTTTTTCACATCTGACTTAGCATCATCATACACAATGATATGCTTAGAAATCTTCTCTTTAAACTCATACGTTATAGGTAAAATGGAGGAATGAAAATCCCCCAATATTGAAACAAGTGTCATGCATCCTCCCCAAGATATTGAAAACTTAATATTTTATTAAGATAAATTGTACTCTTTTATAATTAAACCTTAATATTTTCAATGCACTATATTTCATCATTTGGCTTATCTGATACCTGTGCAAGATGACCATCTTTATAATATTCTACATCCATCACAGAACCATCGCTATAATAATAAGCTGTTTTTCCATCTTGCTTACTATTTTTAAAGGTTGCACTCATTTCTATGGAGCCATTCTCATCATAAAATTTTACAACTCCCGTACGTTCACCATCTACATATGGGTCTTCTTTTTTCAAAATACCTGTTTCATAATACTCTTTGGCTACCCCATGTGGAGTTAATGTTGTTTTCACCTTTTTCCAGCCTATACCGTAGTGTTTTTTATATGGTGTCTCCGACTTCAGCTTCCCATTGTCCCAATACTCTTTACGTACTTCAATAAGCTTCTCATCTTTAGAAATAGTTGTTTTTTTACTTCTTTTGGTTGCATTGCTGTCATCTCCTCCACCAAATGTGTTTACTGCCCATCCAAGTGTAATAACAATCACTCCCATCATTACCCATCCCATAATCCATTCAAAAAATCTTTTAATTACATTCATATTATTTTCCTTTTATATATTGTTAATCTTTCGACACATCTTCCCTATCCTAGTTAAAGGATAAAGTATTGTACATAAGGGGACGAAAAAAAAGTTCGGTATACTACCGTATCATTTAAAAATAACTCAAAAGGATAGACATGTATGAATATGAAGATATGGAAACATATAATGCACTTAGTAAGGGTAGAAAAATGGAAATACATTATGAAAATATTATTTCTATTTTTAATCAAGAAGAGCACGTACATGGACTGACCTTATCAGACCTTCATCTTGAGCTAAAAAACCAATATGGATTGGCACTCTACTTCGATATTTAGTTTCCTTGACAAATTCACGAGTGTGTAGAAAATCTTTTTG
>VCAW01000035.1 GCA_013607775.1 Campylobacterota bacterium
TATGCAGACATTCATTATTATACTTGATGAGATAGCTAAAATTGAAGATATTGTAAATAGGAATGAAGACTTAGGGAGTATCATCTCTGTATTGCAGGATGTTACTCAGAAAATGCTTGGATTTAGGTGCGAAAGTTAAGTAAATTAGAGTTTATCTCTGAGTATAAACGAAGTGATTTATTGGAAGAATTGGAAGATATGGGGTTTGAGATTATGGAAAACTTTGTGACTGAAGAGGGATACAATGGTCTTCTTTTCAAGCGTGAAGATAAAACGACATTCCTTGAAATCGAAAATGTTACACGTGAACTGTTAGTTCTTTTAGATGAACACGATGCACGTTATGGTGGATGGACTACAGAGGTGATTAAATAGTCTTTGGCTATAATGCGTAAAAAATTAGGGCGCATATGAATTTCGAAACCTACCCCTTTGAAAAACTCAATACCTTGCTGCAAGATATTACTCCAAACAGTGATTATTCGCCACTCTCATTAACCATAGGTGAACCACAGTTTGCTACGCCATCGTTTATTTTAGAGGCTTTAAACGCGCATGCACCACTACTTAATAAATATCCTAAAACAGCAGGAGAAGCAGTCCTTCGTGAAGCGATGCTAAAGTACAATAAAGAGTGCTTTGGTTTGACTTTGGACAATGCACAAATTATCCCTACTTTTGGTACCAGAGAAGTCCTTTTTAACTTCCCTCAATTTTTACTACATGATATTGAAAATCCTGTGATGGTTTTCCCAAATCCTTTTTACCAAATCTACGAAGGGGCGGCCAAAGCATGTAGAGCTGAGGTAATTTATCTTAATCTTAATGAAAACAACAACTTTCAGCCTGAAGTAGATGAAGAAGCACTGTCTAAAACAGATTTTGTTATCTTGAATTCTCCAAATAACCCTACATCTTCGGTGATGCTTATGGATGATTTGAAGAAATGGGTTGAGTTGGCGCTTAAACATGACTTTGTTTTACTCAATGATGAATGCTATGCAGATTTATATTTGAATGAGCCTCTACCCTCACTGTTGAATGCCAGTATAGAAGTAGATAATACAGACTTTAAAAATATTTTGGTTATCAACTCTGTATCGAAACGTTCATCAGCACCAGGACTGCGTTCAGGGTTCATCGCAGGAGATGCCAAAATACTTAAGGCGTATATGGTGTACCGAACCTATGTAGGCTGTGCTTCGCCTTTACCTTTACAACATGCCGCTGCAGTAGCATGGGCAGACCAAGAGCATGTGAGCCTGTTTAGAGACAAGTATAAAAAGAACTTTGAAGTAGCCAAAGAAGTGCTAAATGTGGATGCCCCTGAAGCGACTTTTTACATTTGGTTAAAAGTAGGTGATGAGATAGCTTTTACTGCAAAACTCTACAAAGAGTATAATCTAAAAGTCATCCCTGGTTCTTACTTGGGACGTGAAGGTGAAGGACAAGGTTATGTAAGACTTGCCCTTGTCTATGAGGTAGACAAAACAAAAGAAGCCTTAGAAAGAATAAAACTAGCCATGGAGACAAAATAATGCAAACCCCAGAAATACACGTAGAAGAATTGAAAAAAGACCCAGAGTTTTTAGCCAATATTAAAAGATTGGAAGAGGAGTGTAAAGCTGAACAGAGCATCGCTAAGGGCTATCAGCTTTTAGATGCACAGCTTATCATAGAAGCACCCGAAGATGAGATAAATGAAATCTTTACTTTCATCGTAAACAATGCCTTTGATAGACTTGCACAAAAGCTCACTGACTCAAAAAACTTTGACATGAATGATGCTGAAGATTTGGCAACTGCGCGTGCCATCTATGAGCATGGTATTCAGCGTTACAGCGAAAATGACAAGAAAGGTGCAAAAGAGATATTTTTGGTACTTAATTACACCATTGACAATGCTGATTTAAAAGATGCAATGATGGTGCATGCTGCAGCAGTCATGGCTGGTCATTCTTTTGAGGACTTTATAGAAAACCTTGTAGATGTAGAAGGGGTAAATGAGAATGACCCATTGGCATTTTTCATCCAGACATTTTCTCAGCCTACAGATATTTTACTTACAATGTTTGCAAAACAAGTCAAAGAGGGGAAAGAAGAACTTAGAGTTTTAGACGAGAGCAAGGAAAAATAAAATGAAAATACATTTTATTGGCATAGGTGGTATTGGACTCTCTGCATTGGCTAAATTTCTTGTAAATGATGGACACAAAATCTCAGGTTCTGACATTAAGCAGACAGAAATCACCAATGATTTGGCGACTAACTTTGATGCAAAAATAACCATACCACATCATGCAGATGCAGTTGAAGGTGTAGAACGTGTTATCTACTCAGCAGCAGTACGTCCAAATAATCCTGAGTACCAAAGAGCCAAAGAACTTGGTATTGAACTTCTTTCCCGTAAAGAGTCGCTCAAAGCGATACTGGGTGAAAAAGAGGTCTATGCTGTAGGTGGTGCACATGGTAAGAGTACCACTTCTGCGATGCTTGCATCTATCATTCCCGAATCCAATGCGCTCATAGGTGCCATAAGTAAAGAATTTGGCTCAAATGTACGTAACTACCCGAACAATAAAGTGGTATTTGAAGCAGATGAGAGTGATGAGAGCTTTTTAAACTCCAACCCATATCTTGCCATCGTAACCAATGTAGAGCCTGAACATATGGAGTACTATGAGTATGATGAAGAGCGTTTTTATAATGCCTATAGAAATTTTTTAAATCTTGCTAAAGTACGTGTTATTAACGCTGAAGATGAATTTCTCTCTTCTTTGGAGATGGAGAGTATCAAACTCTACCCAAGCAAAGATATTCGCAATATTGAGTTTGTTTTGGTTAATGGTGAGCCTCATACAAAGTTTGAACTTTTAGACTTTGGTACTTTTGAGGTATTTGGTTTTGGAAATCATATTGCACTTGATGCTGCCTTGGCTATTTTGGCTGCATTGGAGTTAGGTGAGGGGTTAGAAGATATTAGAGTCAATCTCCTTAACTACAAAGGTATCAAAAAACGTTTTGACATTGTACAAAACAAAGAAAACTGTGTGGTTATAGATGACTATGGTCACCACCCTACAGAGATAAAAGTAACCATGGAATCTTTGCAAGCGTATAAGTTTTTACGTGAGTTCACTGCTCTTAATGTCATCTGGCAACCGCACAAATACAGTAGAACGATGGATAATCTTCATGCCTTTGTAGAGTGTTTTGATGGTGTGGACGAACTTGTCATTCTTCCTATCTGGTCTGCAGGTGAGTTAGAGGTAGATATAGACTTAAAAGGTGCATTCTCCCGTTATAAACTACTGATGGCTGACTCCATTACCAAAGAAGATGGTGTAGTTAAAGTGATGCGTGATGGCTCTGTAATTCGTGAATATGCTGAAGGCTTAGTTACCGCTTTTGGTGCAGGAGACATTACCTACCAGATACGTGGTGAGGCTTAGTCCTTAATCCACCCTTCCTCTTTCAATTTCTCATAAATTTTTTCACCTATAATTTTATACCCCAAAGCATTGGGGTGTATTTGGTCACTTTTGAGTGAGGGTTGTTCTAAAATATCGGCTAACATTCCTGAGAGTAAAGGCACACCTTCTTCATCTGCTACTTCTTCATATAAATCTAAAGGAGATAAACCAAACAGACTTAAGTTAGGAACGCTTATAAGTAGTACATCTATCTGTTTGTCTTTTGCCATATGTATCATGGTTTTTAAATTTGTCTTGAGGCTCTCCACGGGCAAACCTTGCATGATATCATTGCCACCAAAGAAGAGTATCATGAGTTTAATACTTCTGTCTTCTAGCAGTTTAGGTAAACGTTTTTAGCCCATCTTGAGAACTCTCCGCAGGAATACCTGCATTGATAACCTTGTGCCCAGAAAGACGACTTAAAATAGAAGGATAGCTCTCATTGGGATTTGCATTATATCCATAGGTGAGTGAGTCTCCAAAGGCTAGGATGGTGTTTTGTGGGTTGAAGGCTTTGATGGGGTTCTCCTTTTTGCTGAAAGAAAAAAGTGTCAAGTTTCACCACGTTGTACCATTCCAAAAGCAATATCTTGAAACATATGAGGTAAAATCTTAAATATTTCAGGTTTCGTTTGAAACCAACTCTGAACTGC
>VCAW01000036.1 GCA_013607775.1 Campylobacterota bacterium
GTAAACTTACGCGCCGGTCAAGAGGCTCAAGTGTCCACATAAACTCCGGCGGGGTGTCCACATGTTTTCCGGCGCACTGTCCACATCAACTCCGGCGCGGTGTCCAAATGAGACCGGCGCCAACACTTGGCATCCTTTAAATTTTTGAATAAAAATTTCCTCTATTAATCACACGAAGTGTACCCTGTCTCTGTGAACGACCTTGTAAGCAACGCGATTCGAGAGCAGAGACGACTTTTGCATACTTTTCTAGAAAAGTATGAAGAATAACAACGCCACAGTCTGAATTAAAAGGAAAAAACAATAAATGAAGATAATCGATAGTTAAGCTATCAGCTAAAAAAGAAGTACTAGGCTAAAGCCAAGATTTAAGAAGCACAGTAGTAGATTGAAATGTAAAAATAAATAGTTTCATATTTTGCTCCTTAAAGTTAGTATGATGGAAGTCTAACACCCCATCGCTTAAAACAATGTCACATTATTTTCTAACTGCCATACGATAGGCTCTTTCCCTTGCGATACCAAATATTCATTTATCCTAGAAAAAGGCTTAGAACCAAAGAAACCACGGTATGCAGAGAGTGGTGAAGGGTGTGGGTCATTAATAACTAAATGCTTAGATGTATCTATGTACTTACCTTTTTTCTGAGCATAAGCTCCCCAAAGTACAAAGACTACATGGTCACACTGCTCATTAACTATAGAGATAACTTTATCAGTAAACACTTCCCAACCTTTATCTTTGTGGGCATTGGCTTTACCCTCTTCTACTGTCAACACGGCATTGAGTAACAGTACTCCCTGCTCTGCCCACGGAAGCAAGTAACCTGTATGAGAGTTATCTACCCCTATATCAGCATAGAGCTCTTTGTTTATATTTTGTAGTGATTTAGGTAAGGGAGTTACCTGTGTCTGTACCGAGAAACAGAGTCCATGTGCATGTCCTTTTGTAGGGTATGGGTCTTGCCCCAAGATGACTACTTTTACCTTATCTAATGGGGTAGAATTGAGTGCTTCAAACCAGTGAGGTTTTGGAGGCAAGATGCTTTTACCTTCTGCCATCTGGCGTTCTAAAAATGCTTCAAGTCCCTGCATATAGGCTTGCTGCCATTCATCGCTAAGTGCTTCTTGCCATGAAGGCTCGGTTAATAATGTTTGCATAGGGAATGTTACAACAAAGTGTCTTTAATCACATCCAGGTTTTCTAAACTAGGAGGTGTTTCATGCTCTTTGATGTACTCAGGTAAACGCCCATCTTCCGCCATATTTTTAGCCCAGTTTTTCAGAGACTTTCGCTCCTTTTCATACTTCATATACGGCACAGCCATCCCACAGCTTGTCTCTACAGCATAGATGTCAAAGATAAAAAGCTGACGGATATGCTTCTTATTTACCCCAAAGTGACTCAAGTAGCCCTCAAAACGTTCATCACTCTTCTCAATAGGTTCAGCCTTACAAAAGAGCCTTACGATGTTTGCATTGCCTTCAAAAGCATTAAACACAAGCGTAAACTCCCCTCCTGCCATAGCATCTCTATAGGTACGGTTACCCGAACCAGGGAAGTCAAGGTAGAGTAAAGTCTGCTTGTCCAGCACACGTATGGAGTCATACCCTTTGGGCGAGAGATTGACCTCTTGTCCACTGGAACTTGCCAAATAAAAAAGCTTTTGTTTTTTGATGAAGTCTATGTCTTTTTGTTGGAGTGTTTTGTATTGTTTTCCCACTTATATTCCTTACTCTGCTATCAAATCAAGCATATCATAGAACTCTTCGGGTTCCATATAGCCATAAAACTGCTCATCTTTCATCTCTTTTCCATCACTGTCGATGAACACAAATCCTGGAGGGCCGAAGATACCAAATTTCTTTTTGAGTTCTAGCATCTGTCTTTGGGCTTTTTCATTCTCTTTTGGTGTCATATTCACACTCACAGCGACGTATTTGTCTTTCAATATCTGCTTGACTCTACTGTCCTTAAAGGTAGTATCTCCTAAGTGTTTACAAACAGGACAAGTGTCAGTATGAAAGAAAAGTATCATCGTTTTACCTTCATCCATAGCTTGACGTCTTTTGATGTCATATGCAGTGATATTCGGTATCTCTTCAAATGGCATCTCACCAGATAGTTTTGTTTTACCATCACCCTCTCCACCAACAACATTCACGACAGTTTTAGGAAGCGGATGCCAGATATCTTGCTCACCATACCCAGCACCAACCATAAGGATAGTCCCCCAAATAAGAAGCATCGTAGCCACTGCTTTTTGAAGTTTAGACCAACCATTACTTTCAGCATTGAGTGCCTGTGTTGCGCCTAAATAGACTGCAATACCTACAGCATACGTTCCCCAAAGAAGCAAGGTATTGACTAGTTCTAGGTTAGAAAAAATCTCTATGGCTACACCTAAAAGCAGTGCACCGAAGAAGTACTTCACTTTATCCATCCACATGCCAGCCTTTGGTACAAGGAAGCCTGCACCCAAACCAAGAAGTATCAGTGGAACACCCATACCCAAGGCAAGCGAGAACATCGTGAGTGCTCCCAAAGTAGCATCCGAAGTTGCTATGGCTACAGAAAGAAATGAGATAAGCACAGGTGACACACACGCACCCAAGATAAGCGCAGAAACCATCCCTAGTAAAAAGACAGGAATAAAATTACCACCCTTCATACCTTGAGACTCAGCGTTGAGTCTAGACTGTATGAAAGAAGGTAATTGAATGGTAAAAAGTCCAAACATAGAGAGAGCCATAAGTACAAATACCAAGGTTATCGCACCTATCGCCCAGATATTTTGGAAGTAAGACTGTAGCTGCTCACCTGTAGCCCCTGCCAATGCACCCATAATGGCATACGTCACTGCGGTACCAAAGACATACACTCCAGCCAACATCACTGCCTTAGTCTTCGTTACATCTTCACCCTGACCTGCGATGATACTAGAGACTATCGGCACCATAGGAAGTACACAAGGCGTAAACGTCAGTAGTACACCTGAGACAAATGCCCCTAAAATAATGGTCATCGTGCTTTGTACCTCAACTTCTCCTGCGAAAAGAAAAGTACTACTCACGACCACCCATAAAGAGAGAAATAACAGTTTGTTTTGTTTCATAAGAATTGTCCTTCAATAAGATTACAGTATTTTACTATGAACTCTCTGTATTCTTTGTGTAGTCATCATTTTAACAACCATCTTTTGTTATACTTATGGCTAAAGAAGGAACTCTTAGTGCGAATCATATTTTATTTATTACTATACCTCTACTCTACAACTATGATTGTAGCAAGCACCTCTTTGAGTACTGTAGATATATCCTCTTCACATCAAAATATTGGTAAGTATATATCTATCTATGAAGATCCTACAGCTTCCATGGAACTCTCAAATATCAGAAAACTTCCAAAAGAGAGCTTTAAACCATTAGGTAAACCTGTATCAAGCCATGGATTTACAAATGCTTCTATTTGGTATAAGTTTGATGTCTTAAACAGTAAACTATCAGCTATACCACAGCTCATTATGTTTAAACCAAGCTGGCTTGATCATGTAGAAGTTAGCATTGTGTCTCCAGAAGGAAAGGTACAAACCTATCAGGGTGGTGACAGAGTACAATACACACAAAGAACACTTGAACATTACCTAATAAATTTTAGACACACTTTTGAGACAGGTGTATCAAGTGTATATATAAAAGTACAAACAAAAGATCCTTTTATTGTCTCTATCGCTCTCATGGATGAACACACTTTTTTACTGGAAAATACTTTTTATACGCTTCTTATTGGTCTCTTTTATGGAGGGATGATTGCGTTACTCATCTATAACCTATTTCTCTATTTTGGTATCAAAAAGCACTACTATCTTTTTTATGTCTTCTATCTTTTCTCTTTTCTTATGGTCAATGCTGCCTATAATGGCTACCTATTTAAATATATATTTTCTGAATTCCCAGCAATACAAAATTGGTCTCAATCCATACTCTCCTATGTTTTTATTATTGCATCATTGCTTTTTGCCACATCCTTTTTGAATCTCAAAAAATACCAACCAAAACTTTTTCGGTATGTACGCTATTTCATCTATAGTATTTTACTACTCTTTATTCTCTCTGCCCTGTTTGGAGGGTATCATTACAATATTATTTTTGGTATCATTTCTGTTATGCTTGGGAGTATATTGATTGCCCTTATAGCATTTTATGTATGGATAAAAGGCAACCGTTCTGCCAGGTTTTTCTTACTTGGTTCTATGAGTGGGTTCATCGGTGTCACTATTACCGCATTGACATTAATGTCTGCTATACCATACACCTACTATACCTATAAAGCAAGTGATTTTGGTATGTATCTTGATATTATTCTTCTTTCACTTGCACTTGCCGATAAATATAAAATTATGCAAGAGGACAAACTAAAAGCAGAAAGAGATGCAAATACAGATGCACTAACCGGACTCAAAAATAGAAGATCTTTTTATGAAATTTGTGCTTTGGAATTTAAAAAACTCAAACGCTATCAAAATAATTTTTCCATAATTGTCTTGGACGTAGATGATTTTAAAGAAGTAAATGATGCCCATGGACACGCTATAGGTGACTTACTTCTAAAACAAATTGCATTTTCCATCACAGATACCATACGTACTTATGATTATGCTTTTAGAATGGGTGGAGATGAGTTTATCATCCTCCTTCCAGAGACAAAAGAAGAAGATGCATACGCTTTAGCCAAACGTCTTCTTGAAAAGATAAACAGCATCTATTTAAAACCCACAGAAACACAGCATATCACTGCAAGTATGGGTATTTCTTCTTGTCAAGTAGAAGATGAAGGCATACATGATGCCATCAAACGTGCAGATAGTGCACTGTACCAAGTAAAATTTACAGAGAAAAATAACATAAAGATTTGGGAAAATGAAAAAATGAGCCATAAATGACAAGAGAACGTGAAGGTGAATTGCTCATGCTAAGTCTAAGTGTCTTAGAGTCATGGTTTCCTATACTCTCTATCGTTGCGATGTCTTATGTGGGTGCTTTACATACCTATATGTACAGCCTTGTTATCGCTTTTTTCTTCTATATGGCTATCATGTACAAGCGTGAACGATTTAAAGAGCTTAAAAATCGTGCAGCATACAAAGACCTTTTGCTCACCACCTTTTGGATAACCACTATTTTCATACTTATTTTCATAGGGATGCGCTACACCACAGCAGGAAATATGGCAGTCATTGTCTTTTTACAGGTACTCTTTTCATACCTCTACTTTAATGTGCTAGGCAAAGAGAAGATGGACAAGCTTCATTTCATCGGTGCTATACTCATGGTTGTCGGGGCACTCATCATCCTCATACCTGATGATATGCAGTTTAACAAAGGAGACTGGCTTATTCTCCTAGCTTCTGCCTTCGCTCCCATTGTAAACCTCTATCAAAAACGTGCCCGTGAGTACTGTTCTGCTGAGACCATACTAGGTTTTAGAACCGTCGTAGGCTTTCCTTTTGTCGCCGTACTTGCCTACATTTTAGAACCTGCTGTCACTTGGGAAGATTTGATGTCAGCCCTACCCTACATCTTCCTCATAGCCACACTCATCTATGTTGCAGCCAAAATCATGTGGATAGAAGCCCTCAACCGCATCACCATCACCAAACTCTCAACCATGCTGGCACTCATGCCACTCTCTACACTTGTGTTCGCATACTTCTATTTGGGTGAAGTTCCAGAGTTACGTCAGATGATGGGCATCATCCCTGTACTTCTGGGTGGCTATTTTATAACTAAACCCGTGAAGGTACAGTGATGAAACTAAGACTCGGTACATTCAACCTCTTTCAATTTGTGGAGCCTCCTTACGCGTGGTACACAAAAAAAAGAGAAGTTCAACGAAAGACAATGGGATGAAAAAACCACATGGATCAAAGAACAAATCACTAACATGGACTGTGACATCATAGGGTTTCAGGAAGTCTTTTCACGAAAGGCTCTTAAACGCCTCACTAAAGAGCTAGGTTTTGAGTACTTCAAAGTAGTCGATGCTGCCAAACTCAGTAAAAACAACAGACTCAAGTATGTCACCACTACTGTTGCCATCGCATCCAAGTACCCTATAGCCAATGTCAAAACCGTTAAGCCTCACCTGCCAAGCTTAGAGGAACATGGGCTTAAAGATACATTTCGTTTTTCAAGACTCCCTGTCAAAGCCATCATCACCCTGCCCAACAAACAAGAACTCCTGGTCTATGTCTGTCACCTAAAGTCTAACAGAAACAACGAGTTCGAACATAGCTTTCATGCAGAACATACCCTCGCATACAAGAAAGAACTAATATTCAAAGATTGAGACCACAAATACTCTGCATCCTTGCAACAAAGGCTCTGTGAAGCCTCGTCACTGTTTTATGACATAAAACAGTACAAAAACACACCCACTGTACTCCTGTGTGACCTAAACGATAAAAAGTTCTCCCTCACCATTGATGCATTGACCAACCACAGCTACCAGGATGATGCTACTAAAGGCTACCTCCTACACGATGCAAGCCATCAGTACACCCAAGAAATCTACAACCCCCACCCAGAAGCCAAAGCACCCACAAGAACACCTACAAGTTATTTTTTAGGCAAAGGAAATGTGCTGGATTATATTTTCATCTCACGGCACTTTATAAAAGAGTATGAAGAGCGTATAGGTGAAGTCACAAACTACACAGTCTTAGATGCACACCTACAAGAAAACAAAGACGGCTCACTACTTACAAGCGACCATGCACAAGTAGTTTGTGAGTTAGAGTTTAAAGAAGTTGACAAATAGAGTATATTTAAAGTATAATTTCTATATCAAATAAGGAACTCGATGAAATTTGAATATGATGAAAATAAAAGTCAACTCAATAAAGAAAAGCATGGGATCGATTTTGTTGAGGCACAAAATTTATGGCAAAATGAAAATGCTTTAATTGTTCCTGCCAATATTATTGATGAAGAAGTAAGGTATGCTTTAATTTCACAATTCAAAAACAAATGCTATACAGCAATTTTTACACTAAGAAATGAAATCTACAGAATCATCAGTGTGAGAAGATGCAGAAAGAATGAGGAGAAAAAATATGAAAAAAACAACAGCTAAAGAATTTGATGAAAAGTTTGACAATGGTGAAGACATCAGTGAATACTTAGATTTTTCAGCAGCTATTAGACTAAAAGATGTCAAAAAACTAAATACAGACACTAAAAAAGTAAATGTTGATTTCCCAGAATGGGTGATAGAGTCTTTAGACAAAGAAGCCAAAAGAATTGGTGTTACAAGACAGTCAATTATAAAAGTTTGGATTGCCGAAAGACTCAAAGAAGAGGCTGAAAATTTACAAGCAAGCTAAAAAGGTTTTAAAAGGGCGTCATGAACAGCACAGCCACTGACTCAAAAAAACTCCTAGTCCTCAACAAACCCAAAGGTTACATAGTCACACGTTCAGATGAACGTGGACGCAAAACTGTCTATGACCTTTTACCACAATGGGTCTTTGATGACGGATGGATGCCCATAGGACGATTAGACCTAGACTCCAAAGGACTTCTACTCTTCACAAGAGATGGGCAAATAGGTAATGCCCTCACCAAGCCTGGAGGATGCGTTAAAGTCTACGAGATTTGGGTACGTGGTCATGTCACAGACGAACATATTGCCGCTGCGAAAAGAGGTGTCAAAAGCAAAGATGACATACTTAAAGCCCTAAACGTAGAAAAACTAGGCACAGGCGGAGCAAAAACCAGACTAAGAATCACCATAGACGAAGGGAAGAACAGACATATCCGCAGACTCTTTGGTGCACTCAAAGACCCTAAATTTGAAACACCTCTAAAAGTGTTAGAGCTCAAACGTATGAGTATAGGTGGTTTTAGGCTTGATGTTGAGAGTGGAAAGTGGCGGTTTCTTTTGGTGGAGGAGGAGAAAAGACTAATTCCCCAATTCAGCTAAACTAGCATAAGTCTTAAAAGTAAGCCCCGTCCTAAGCCTAAACATCTTATCTAAAATCTTTCTTGGTACATTGGCTATAGCTAAGACTTCATCTATGGAGTAGTCACTCCCTTGTTCATCCAACAACTCGATTATTTTCATAATATTAAAAGGCAATTTACTTGCTTTGAGACGACTTTTAAAATAGGTATCGAGTTCATCTACCAAGATGTTGTTTTCTATAGTGATAGGCTCTTTAGGACTCTGCATAAGTGCATCCATCTGCTCTTCAAAAAAAAGAAGCCCCTGCTCCTTTAAATCTTACTGCTATGAGGTCTAACATATCATCTGTTTTTATAGTCACAGGTTCTTCATAGGCATTGATGAGTATGGCTCGAAAACTTTCTAGTGTGTGAGCCTGATGGTCAATCATAACTTCACAGTTTGTATCTTGATTGATTAAGACTATCATTCCGCCATTTGGCATGAGTTCATAACTTGTACAATTTTGTATGAGATCATATCGTTCTATATATTTTTTTAATTTTTTATCCATGGCGATAGTATATGGTTTAATGCTTAAAGAGTATAATTTTATTTATAAAAGAAAGGTACCCATGTACAACCCTATATCAAACGAATTCTTTGACCAACTCACCGTTGCCATGGAAAGAAAAATTCCTTCAACTATAGTCTATTATCAAAATGAAGCGGAAGAAAAAAAGAAAACACCACAAGAGACAAAAGCCTTAGTAAAAACGATGGAAGTCATCGATGGTTTTGAGTTTTTAGTCTTAGATACAAACGAGAAAATAAGGTTGTCTATGGTCATTACCTTTAATGGTAAGAGACATAGAGAGGACTAACATTGCCCTATGTACTGAAACACTATGATGTCATAGCAGGCAAGAGAACAGAAAATAAAAATGTAGAAGACTTTTTAGTAGATGTTGTGAAGCTGTCCGAAACACTGGCACATAAACTTCTAAAAAACAATAGAATAGTTGACCATAAAGACAAACCTCTACAAAAAGGGAAAGTCCTAAAGTCTGGCTATATCAAAGTCCTAATCTTTGAGCCCATAACCAAAGGCTTAAAACCACTCTTCCAAACAGAACACTTTGCACTTTTTGACAAACCCTCAGGCTTACTTGTCCACCCGACCATACGTTCTACAGAGTACACACTCTTAGATGAAATACGCTACCAGTTTGGAGATGATGCTCACCTAGTACATAGAATAGATGCCGAGACATCAGGGCTCATACTCGTCTCTAAAAATGGATATGCCCAATATCTGTTAAAAGAGATGTTTGAGAAAAAGGCATTTGTTAAAAAATATAAAGCTTTGGTAGAGAATGAACTCAAAGAAGAGAGGATTATAGATAAAGGAATCAGTCCTTCAAAGGGTCTCATAAAGTTAAAAATGCAAACCTCAGAAAGTGGAAAAGCATCAAGCACTCTCATCCGCCCCATAGCCTATGACAAAGTAAAAAACCAAACCTTAGTAGAAGCCATACCCTACACAGGAAGACAACACCAAATAAGAGTACATTTAGACTCTATCGGACATAGGATTGTAGGTGACCCCATCTATGGACTTGATGAAAACTTTGTAGATGATTTTTTAAATGATAAAATAGAAAAAAGTGAACGCCTCAAAACAACAGGAGCTTCAAGACTTATGCTTCATGCCTACTATTTGGAGTTTACATTTTTAGATACGAGGTATGTTTTTTGTTCTAAGCAGGCATTTTGTGATGAACCTGCCTAAAAAGTGAAAATCTATTTATAGCTTTCGTAGGGTGGGTTTGTGACCCACCACATAAGGGAATTTGCATAGTATCACAGCTTCGCCGTAAGGGTTAGAAAATAGGAGTTGTTATTGTCACCCCCGTCTTTCCAGAGGACTGGTGGAACGAGCAAACTACCCCATTTTTTATCATAAAGTATTTAAGATGACATAATTTTATGACTAGGTCACTTTTTTCATATTTTATTGGTATAATGTTCTTAAAATAAAAATTATACTATTTTCAAGAGGGTTCAATATATGGCAATGACTTTACAATATAATATTGAAAATATTGGAAATATTGAAAAAGCCTCTATTTCTATAAAACGTTTAACCATTATTGCAGGAGAGAATAGTACAGGAAAAACTTTTATTACAAAAAGTCTTTATACAATTTTAAATTCTGTTTATCAAAATCATTTTGCAAATCAATTATTTAAGTATTTTGTTCATTAATCAAAGTAATACCTTATACAGAATTGGAAAATAAGTTTAATACTTAAACAACCGCTAGTAATATTCTTCTGAATATCACTAGATATTTTTTATTCTCCTAAATGTACTGTGAAACTCTAATAATTAACACTTATAACGCCATATATTATTAGATTTTATTACTTCTAAACCAACGCTCCAAAAAACACTCCCTTTCACATACCTCTGCACCTAATGCCTTCTTGTATGGTATGTTGTGACCTAAACTCCATAGTGTAAAACCATTTTCTTGGAGGTATTTACCTAGTAGTACCAGTTGAGCGGTACCGTAGTTGTTATACACCTTATCTTTTTTGCTAAATCCACTGAGACTTGTATAGGTTTTACCTATCATATAACCTATCTCACCCGCTATAACCTCTCCATGATGCTCGATATAAGCTGTTATGACTTTAAAGTTTTTATCTAACCCCTCTGTGCTTCTCAGTATACTGGTATACTGTTTCGTTAGCCAAGAATTTTTATGTGTTTCAGCTATGTACCCAGCTATCTCTTCTATGTTGCTGTCTATGGTTAGCTGTAGGTTTTCTTTGCTCATGAGTTTGGCTACTTTTTTGCTACAGTGTAGCTGCTCCAAGTCCAGCACTGCACACTCAAATTGCATTTCTGGGAGTAGAAGTTCTTGTCCCTTATAGACTTCTGTCACAGCTATAAACCCCGCTTTTGCTTGTGCTATATAATACTCAGCAGAGTAGTCGTCACTCCAATAATAGTTGCTATCTGTATCAGCATAGATAGCTTCTTGTAAGTAGCTAAGATTGATGAGTGCTTCATAAGGTAAATAATGAATATCACGTTGTATATTTTCCATGGTTGAACCTGTTTTAAATGACTTATAGGATTGTATCAAAATATTTGCTCTTTGATTATAGGAACAGTAAAATATAATAAAGGGCACCTCTAATAAGTTCAGTAGATGGGCTATGCAACTAACAAATATCTGCATAAATCAGCTATAATCCAAAAAACATTCTAAGGAAAGCATCTCATGTCTGAACAAACTGATACACCACAAGATAACATAGATAAAGAAAAAATATATTATGACCAAAGATCTGTGGCGTTACGAACCACTCAGAGTATCTATTTTGTGAAAGAACATGACAAGAGTGCTATGCTTGAGCTACTGCTCAGTGATGACAAAGAAACACAAGTAGTTATAGTCGTAAAAAGTAAGAAAAAAGCAGATGCGTTGAGTGCATTGTTAACCTCTAAAGCGTTCAAGGCTGTCGCCGTACATGGAAACCATAGAGAAACACAGCAACAAGAGGCTGCAACGAAGTTTAATGAAGGTGCTCTGCATATCATCATAACAACCGATATGATACTGAAAACCCTAGCCTTAGAAAACATCAAACTTGTTGTTTCTTATGATTTACCAGATGCTCCACAAGAATATTATAATCGTTTGGCAACGATGAAAGAACTTGGCGTGGGTATGGCTCTGGTAAGTCCTGAAGATGAGTATAACCTTGATGAAATAGAGCACAACATGAAAAAAGAGATAGAAGAAAAAACTGTAGAAGGCTTTGTACCTACAGCCACTCCTACTCACACAAACAAGACAAAAAAAGACAGAACAAAAAAACCTCGACACCGTAAAAAGAAAGTTCAAAAAGAAGAGGATGCATAAACATATGAGTACATCTTACCACACCGTCCTCACCATAGCAGGTTCAGACTCCTCTGGTGGTGCTGGCATACAAGCAGACATCAAAAGCATCTGCGCAAATGGTGGCTATGCAGCATCAGTCATCACCGCTACTACAGCGCAAAATACCCAAGGGGTTACAGGCATACATGCCATTCCTGTGCCACACCTCATAGCACAGATGGAAGCAGTACTTAGTGACATAGAGTTTGACGCCATTAAAATAGGTATGCTCCACTCTAGCGAAGTGATAGAAGCTGTGCAAAAGACCTTGGCAAAGTACCCTGCCAAATACATAGTCCTTGACCCTGTGATGATAGCCACATCAGGAGACACACTCATCACCGATGATGCAGTGGAGAGCCTCAAAGCTTTTTTACCCAAAGTCACACTCATCACCCCAAACATCCCTGAAGCAGAGTTGCTTGTGGGACATAGTATCGAGTTATCTACCATGGAGTCCACAGCCAAAGAACTAGCCCAGATGTACCACACTTCTGTCTTGCTCAAAGGCGGACACCTTGACTTTACCGACACTATGACCGATGTGCTCTATAACTATGAGAATAAAGAGACGACTATCATCCATAACAAAGCTATAGATACCATAAACACTCACGGTACAGGTTGTAGTCTCTCATCAAGCATTGCTACGCATCTTGCGCGTGGTGAGAGCTTGGAGAGTGCTGTGGTAAAAGGTTGTGAGTATCTCAACAAGGCTATAGAGGCAGGAAAAGACAAAATCTTAGGCAAGGGGCATGGGCCGGTGAATCATTTTAGGCTATAATGCTTAAAAAGTGACCTTTTATGCCTTTTTCAAAATTAAAACTCTCTCACGCTTTACAAGAACTTCTTAAAGAGAACAACTACACCAACCCCACACCCATACAAAAAAAGGTCATTCCTCTTGTCTTAGAGAAAAAAGACATCATGGCTCAGGCACAAACAGGCTCTGGGAAGACGGCTGCTTTTGTATTACCCATAGTAGAACTGCTCTCTTTAACGCCTACTGAGGGAAAACATAAAATAAAAGTACTCGTACTCACACCTACCCGAGAACTTACCTTACAAGTAGCAGAGGGTTTTAAGACTTTTGGAAAGTCTCTAAAAGTTGTTTCTGTCATAGGTGGAGAAGGCATAGGAGATCAGATCTATGCTATCCAGAAAGGGTGTGATGTAGTAGTCGCTACTTCTGGACGTTTTATAGATGTACTTTCTAAGAAGCAGATGACGCTAAAACATTTAGAGTTTCTAGTACTAGACGAAGCAGATAAGATGCTCAATCTTGGCTTTTCAGAAGAGTTAGATGCTATCTTAGAAGCCATACCTACCAAACGTCAAAACCTACTTTTCTATGCTACCTACCCAGAGAAGATGTTAGAGATAGCAAGTAAAGTAACCCAAGAAGCTGTAAGAGTCACCATAGAAGATGAAACACCCACAGTAGAAACCATAAAACAAAGAGTTATAGAGGTCAATCCTGAGAACAGAGGGCCTTTGCTTCGTCACCTACTTAAACGTGAGAAGTACAAAAGAGTTCTCGTCTTCATGGCAAACAAAAGAGCCACAGACAACATCGCAGCAAAGTTTAAAAAGCGTGGCTACCTAGCAGAGTCTTTTCATGGAGACCTCACACAAGAAGAACGTAACTACACCATAGATGCCTTTAAAGCAAACAAGATACAGATACTCTTCACCACAGACATCATCTCCCGTGGCTTACACATAGAAGGCATAGACTGTGTCATAAACTTCGACTTACCTCGCTCCCTTGCTGACTATATCCACCGCATAGGAAGAACAGGACGTGCAGGAGAGTCTGGCGTTGCCATCTCTTTCATAGGACATGAAGAACAAGCACACTTTAGGCTCATAGAAAAACGTAGCCAAATCAAGCTAGAACGAGAGCAGATAGAAGGCTTTGAACTTACAGGTGACGCACCCAAAAGAGAAAAAGGACCTGCACCTGTAAAAGGAAAGGAAAAAAGTAAGAAAGACAAACTTAGAGAAGCCAAAGCGAGAGAAGAGGCAAAGAAAGATGGCTAATTATTTTGAAAATGAATTCTCTTCACAACTCCTCTGCGATACAGTCACCCATCCAAACATCTCAGCAGGTATATTTAGCTATTACTCAGGCTATCATCATGGACATAGTTTTGAGCATTGTGTAAGGTACTTAGATAAAAAGAGAAAAGACGTAGATAAGCTCATCATAGGAAACTACTGCTCCATCGGTTCGGGTGTGGTCTTCATGATGGCAGGTAACCAAGGACACCGTAGTGACTGGGTAAGTACCTTCCCTTTTTACTACCAAGCTAACATTTTTAAAGCCTCCAAAAACCCTTACCAAAAATCGGGCGATACCACCATAGGTCATGACGTATGGATAGGCTCAGAAGCGATGATAATGGCAGGCGTCACCATAGGCTCAGGTGCTATCATAGCAGCGCGTGCTGTAGTAACTAAAGATGTAGAGCCTTATGCTGTTGTTGGTGGTAATCCTGCTGAGTTTATTAAATATCGGTTTTCTAG
>VCAW01000037.1 GCA_013607775.1 Campylobacterota bacterium
TTGTCTGGAAACATCTCAACAAATTCTCTATATGTTTGTGGATAATCTTTGCCAGCAATTAAAACTTTGTCTTGTTTCTTGTTATTTGATGAATTCATACCATATTATAACAGAGGAGGAGTTAACCGACTAGCCCACTAAACTAATAACCAAATCAACCAAAGCCATAGACCTACTCAAAGAGAAGCGTACAGCTCTGATAAGTGCTGCGGTTACTGGTAAGATTGATGTGAGAGACGAAAACAGAGAGGATACGGTAAAATGCGAATAGAAGGGATAAGGGAATAGTATGCAACAAATACGAATATCAAATATTGAAAACTATATGAGCTTATTTCAAAATGCTAATACCAATTTTTCAAACATTTTATGGGTTGAGCCTATATTTATCGGAATGTTACGTGCCTATCAAGTAGATGAAGCATTAGCAATAGAAACTGATAATGATTATCTTCGTGCTATGATCCTGCAGGGACATGCACCCAACAAGACATTTAGCCCCATAGAAAAGATAGATAATAGTCGAATGGGAACAGAAAGAATCTCTACGCATATTACCGACATTATGTTGAAAAATTTTACACAACTTGATGAAGAGGATATTCGTGACCTCAAACACTATTTGCAATACCTTTTTTGGAGCTTATGAACAATGTCGCTGACCATGCTCATTCCCCTGTAGGTGGATATACAATGGCTCAATACTACCCGCAAGGTAAAAAGATACAATTTGTCGTAGCCGATAGAGGTGTTGCATTTTTGAAAAATATGCAGTTGAACTTCAGCAATATTGATACAGAGATAGAAGCTATTAAAAAGGCTCTCGAAAAAGGCGTCACCTCCACACAACAAAGGATGTACAATCAAGCCAAAAATGCAGGCTATGGGCTCTATGCGATGTTTGAGATTTTGAAGATGACGGGTGGACGATTTGTCATCATCTCAAATGACACACTTCTTCGGTATGAAAATGAAAGATTTGTTGCCAAAAAGCTTGAGAGTCCATGGAAAGGTGTCATGGTGGCGTTCGAGTTTTTTGAGACAAATATCAATTATGATATGGATTATTTTAAGAGAGAGTATTTGTGGAAGTTGGATGAAGAGGATGATGACTTTTTTTAACCCACCTTCTCTTTGGAGTACTTGATAACGAAGTTGATCGTGTCTTTGATCCCTTGTGTTTCGTTGACAAGGAGAACTCTCCCTCTGATGTACTCAATACCGAAAGCTCTAATGAAGATCCCGAAGAACTCATCGATAAATGATTGCGTGACTTGCTCTACCCCAAGAAAATCAAGGGTAACAGTATTACCTTTGTCTAGCTCTTTTTTCATTTTTTTGCGAATTATCTCACCAGCGCCTCTCGAGCCGACTATCTCAAAACCACCGGTTTCATTTTTTATATTGATAACCATAATTTACCTTTCGTATGCTCTTGTCTGTATATTGGGAGAAGAGGTGAAATCCCCAATACTCTCGGCGACTGAGGGGAGCCAAATTCCAAAGCCTTAGGCAAAGGAAAACCGGTACACTAAGTATCTACACGGAGTATAGCAGTATACGACTTAAAAAAATATAAAAGTGTAGATTACACCAACATGGTATCCACCTAAAGAAGATGGATATAATATTTCCAAGATTTCTTAAACCACTAAAAAGTCAAGGAGAATAACATGTTGGTTTAGTGACCAATCTCAAATTTATTAATGGCGAATTCGCATCTCTAACGAATACCCTGAACCATAATTCTAACATCAAATCCTGAAAGTTCTTCAAAGACATCATAAGGTGTTTTGTAGATTTGCACATAGCGTTCAAACCGACCACCAAACGCGTTTGCATCCGGCCACCTCTTAGGAGATATTTTCTGTAAGACTATTTTAGCATAAAGTGGCCGGATGTTTTTTTAATATTGGTCCTAAATCAACAAAGGTACTAAAGTATAATGCTCCCCATAAATAGAACCACCTAATTCAACTTTCTTATTCCAAA
>VCAW01000038.1 GCA_013607775.1 Campylobacterota bacterium
CATTTTTCAAACTTGAATGTCTCAAAATAAAAAATAAAATGAACCACTTTGCAATGAGGGCTAAATTGTTAGTCAAAGCTAATCAAATGGCATATTTGGAATTGCAGAGGCTTAAGGTTTGTTAAAGGTGCGTAAGGTCAGTTTTTAAAGAAGAGTTAGATGCTAATAGTTTGTTAACATGGATACTTCGTGGTGTTGGACTCTTCTTAATGTTTATCAGCTTTACATTAATCTTGGGACCATTGGCAACCTTTGCCAAAGTCATTCCAATGCTTGGTTCGTTGGTTGGAAGTGTTACTGGGATTGCTGCTGCTGCTGTGCTAACCTTACTGCTTGGCTCAGTGATTATTGCTTTGGCATGGTTCTCTGCACGTCCTTTGATGTCCTTAAGTATTATCCTTATAGGCATAGGTATAGCATTTGCACTTGGTAAGATAGGGAAAAAGAAAGAGAGTGTCACATCCCAAACAACGCCTCCAGCATCTTCCCCTCCAAAAAGAGAGTATACAAGAAATACTCCACCATCAAGAGAGCAAAAATCAATAGATGAAGAGGAGGAGAGACCTTCTTCATCCGTGACACCTCCACCTAGGGCCTCTAAGTAAATCTTATGAAGCAGCTAGCATATAGTTTGTTTACTATGTATCTCTGGAGTTTCTCTCTTGTAGTTTCAGAGCCTATAGCACAACAGGTGCTTACAAAATCTTTTCTCATCGCTAAATCAACCAAAAGCTATGAGGAGGCGAAAACTTTTTCTCTGAATCTCTCTGCAAAAAGTGGTATCAAAACAGACTTTAGAGGGTTGGTAGCAAACCCAACATGGGGGCTTTCGGAAGTAAAAGAATCATGCCAAGAGCAAAGCTTTATCTTTCCTTGTTATGTAGCTAGAGGACGTTATGATGATGGTGTATATATCAGTATAGAATATTCAGATGCATATAGTGGATTTGTAAAAGGATATTATATTGTTATCGTTGCAAGTGGAGAAGTCTCAAGAAAGTTACTTCTTCAAATAAAAAGTGTGCTTCCTGATGCCTATATAAAATACAGTACTGTCTATATGGGCTGTATGCATTAGTGAGAGTGAAGAGAGTATATGACACGTTTTTGACATACATGCTGTGTATAATAAAAGTATCAATACATAAAGGATGAATAATGAGAATGATGGTCATGGCTCTAGTTTTAGTAGCAGGAATGAGTGGTGTATCGAGTGCAAAATGTTTTACATTTTCAGGACACAGTGATGTAGGTGTTTGTGTACAGGGTGACAGTACTGATGCTAGAAAAGAAGCAAAAAAGATTTGTGAATCTCAAGAAGGAAGTTGTGGTAATGTAAAGTCATCTTCTTCCAAATGTCATTCAAACAGTGGAAAATGTTATGATGAAAATGGAAATGCCTCGCGAAGTCTTAGCGGTTACTAGAAAGATAAAATGATGTTGAAAGTATATAGATGAATAAAATATTTTATCTTGTTGCTCTTTTGATGCTTTATTCAGTAGGGATATATGCAAATAGCCATACTTCACAGGCAGACGCTAGTATATTAAAGGTTAAAAAATTATCTGATAAGAGAGTGAAAGAGTTTGCTGAACCTTTACATGCTTTTGGACTGAGTGGTAAAAATAAACAAAAGAACTATTATGAAGCAAGACGACATCAATTGCCAAAAGAGTATGAAAAAGCTGATGCAGATATTATGGATAAGAGTAAAAAAGGATGGGTTGTTCTGAACAGACAAAGCCATAGAGTGGTTCATCTGAATACACAAAGAGAACTCTTTTGGAATATTAATCTCAATACTATTGTTAGGGAAAAGCAGTACAGTGTCGATGATATACGGTATGAAAATAATATATTGTATTTTAATGCAGTTTGCCTTTCTTATCCAAAGAACAAAAAGGAAAGTGTTCAACACTCTATGCCTATGATACAGAGCATAAGCACCTTGTTTGGCATAGTAAGTATTTGACATCACGCAATATCTTTATCTTGACAGAGCATTTTGTTATTACTGGATATGGATTTACTGCTGAACCAGATTATCTCTATATCCTTCGTAAAAAAGATGGAAATGTACTCAAAAAGATAAAGCTTGACTCGGCACTTGAATATCCAGAGATTAAAGAAAACACTCTTCATATCATTACCTATAATAGACATTATGTTTTTGTTTTGAGTTATTTGTGAGTCCATATAATGTTAGAATGTTTTATCATGATTCGTATCGATGGAGATTTGCTATGGTTAGAATTTTCATATCATAAGTAACAAGGAGTGTTAATATGATTTATGTAAAGCGTGTATACTTAGTGTTACTTATTTTTTTATTTTCAGGATGTGTAGAGACAATGGGTGTTCCCACTGTTAATGGAAACAAAAATGATGTCTATTTTTTCCCAGAGATTGGTATTGTGAGTAAAGTGGGATTTCAAGATGGTGTTTATATGGATGAAAGTGATGAAGTCTATGCTAAGTATCGTCAAATAATGTATGAGAAGGTAAAGCAGTGTAGATATTTTTTGGATATTTCTACACGAAAGAGACCTTATATGATGGTACTTGATTATCATATATACAACTATAATTCAACGCTAGATGATTTTTTATCACTTCTAAGTCCTGTTACGGCAATTTTTGGTATAGATTATGAGATGAATGCAGATTTAAATGTGACAGTGCTTTATCGTGGTAAGGTATTGGAGTCTTACCATTATGAGAAAGATTTTACTTCAAAATATAAAAATATAAAATCTGAAGCCACTGAATATCTAGATATATTTATGGAACAGTTATGGAATGATATGGCAGCAAGAAGCAAGCTGAAGCGTATTAGAAAAGAGCGTGACGCAATAGAAAAAAGGAAAAAATTAGATGAGAAAATGGTTTGTTTTTGTAATATTTTCGGGAGTATTGTGTACGGCGTCTACAAATTTTTTAGATGAAGGTATGCAGTATGCGAAATGCTTTTAGGATATTAGGAAAGTAAGGGTAATGAAATTTATATTATTCTTTCTATTCTTTACGCTTCACATGAGTGCTTCTCCACGTGCAGATACTTTGGATTATACTTTTGAGATGACAAAAGAACAAAATGCCACCCTCTATTTCAATATAGAAACATACAATACGTATGTTGAAGTAGGGAATAAACGGATTAATGTGAGTCTATCAGAAAGGTTAGATAAAGATTTTATAGTATACGCATTAGAGGCAGATGATAATATATCACTTTTTACATTTGATGATGTGAATTTTGATGGATATGCAGATATTGGGCTGTTAAATAGTTATGGTATTACTGGAAATATGGGAAGAATTTACTATGTGTATCAGCCTTCAAAGATGCGCTATGAAGTGTATCCTTATGAGATAACTAATCTTGAACTTTTTCCTAAAGAGAGATTGCTTTATTCTCATATTTTAGGTGGGTTAGGTTGGATAAAACTTTATAAGATTGATGCTGAGGGGATGCCTTATGAGATGATGGAGATATTGCTCTCATATCCTAAAGAGGAAGAAGCTGACTTCATTGTAGAGACACGGGTTTGCGACACAACTATAAAAGCTTTAAAAGTACATTTTTATAAACATCCTGCAATAGAGATGAAAAAATCATATTTGATAAAAGGTGATAGCATTGATGTTGTAGACTTTGCTATGTTAGGTGATGGTACAGCATGGGCAGAGGTAGAATACAAAGGTACAAAAAAGATATTTAAAGGATGGATGAGAATGTCTGATATTAGATTTAAGGCTTGTCCCGTCAAATTATCTACCACAGTAAAAGAAGGGGTAGAGAAAAGCTATTTGTATGATAAAAAAAATGGGAAGAAAACAAAACAGTATGTTGTAATGTATGACCAGATAGAAGTTTTAAAAAAAGATTCTAGTTGGCTAAAAGGACGTTTTAGAAATGATGCTGGCAAAGAGACAGTGGGGTGGGTCAAAGAGAGTGACTTTGAGATAGAGCATTATATTGAATGTTGTCCGAAATAATAAAGATAAAAGTGTTATCTCCCAAATTTGTTTATGGTACTTGACAGATAAGTTTGTATCCTATCCCTTTGCTATTTTTAATAACATCAATCCCCATCTCCTTTTTGGTTCTGGATATCTGCGTGCGAAGCATAGCATCTGATTTCTCTTCTCCCCATATTTCGAGACATAGTGCACTTTTGGCAATAGTAATGTTAGGATTTTTGCACAATAATGAAAGAATATTGAGTGATTTTTTCCCCAATGAAATTTCCATATCTTTATAAAACAAACGATTTAATTCATGATCAAAATAGTACTCTTGTGAGATAAAAGTTTTTTTTCTTACGGGTTTATTACTGGAGTGATGTTGTTTTATCCTTGCAAGAATAACCTTTAAAGAGCTGATAATACTCACTTCATCATAGGGTTTCATCAGGTATCCATAGGCATTGGACTCTATGGCATAGTCAATCATCTCACTCTCTGCATAGGCAGTCAGAAAAACAATAGCTGTTTTAGGTGCTGTACGTTTGAGCTGAAGTGCGACTTCACTTCCACTGATATGGTCTTTTAACATAATATCCATGAGTACAATATCGGGAGAGAGTTGTGGTATTTTAGTGAGAGCCTCTTTTCCTGTATCTATAATGGCAAGTACCGAAAAGCCATGTATGTGGAGTAACTCTTTGAGATATTCCGCCGCAATCAATTCATCTTCAACAATAATAATACTATGCATTTTGTAACCTTAGTTGGTAAATGAGCCCTTGATTGTAGGATATATGGAGTTCTCCATCAATCTGTTTCGCGCTAAGTTGAATGAGTTTTGATCCAAGTCCTGTGGATTGTTCCAAATTGTGTCTGCTTTTAGGGTTGATACCATTATCCTGATAGGTGAAAAGATAACCCTCTTCATCTTTATGTAGTGTAATGGTAATGATGAGTTGCTGTGGTGTTTTGGCATATTTTAGGCTGTTGACAAGCATTTCATTGAGCATGAGACCAAACTGTACCATGGTATTGAGTGGGAAAGTAAGCGTCTTGTCGACATTGACGATGAGTTTGTATTGTTCTTTTCCACTGTATGTTTTAGAGAGTAGCCTCTCAAGTCTCATAATATAGTCATAAAAAACGATTTCATCCAGACTCTCTTGCCTGTAGAGCATCTCATGTACAGCAGCGATAGATTCGATACGTGTTTTACTTTTTAAGATATGTATCTTGACCTCTTCTGGTATATAGAGGGCTTGCAGTCCTAACATGGAGGCTGTAAGGTTGAGGTTGTTTTTGACTCTATGGTGTACCTCTTTGAGTAGTATGTCTTTTTCACGGTTGGAAGTAATGAGTTTTTTTGAGTGTTGACTCGATAGCGAGATGGTAAAAAATACCAAAAAAGATTGTTAAGATAGAGACAAAAGCAATGTTGATGAGCGCTAAGTTATTACTGATAATAGGTGCTTCCGGATTAATAATGGAGATATAGTAGAGCATACCTATAAGTAGAATATCAAGCAGGATATTAACTATAATAGCGTCTTTAAAAGGTAAAAGAAAAAAGACGGCTATGGGGATGAGTATAACATATACAATGACCATATTGCCAAAGTGGTTAAAATAAATAAGTGTATAAAGAGGGATTGTCGCAATCGCTATGATAATATAGCTGGTGAATATCTCATGTTTCTTATAGTGTAAAAGATAGTAGCTCACACCTGTACTTATCCATGCCAAGAGATTGATAGAGGCATTGAAATAGTGTTGAAAATAGAGGTCTCGTAAAACAGCCAATGCAAAAATAAAGAGAAAACTAAAGTGAAAACCATAGAGCAGGATTTGACGATGACCCATCTCTTTATAGGGAAAGTATTGATACACTTTATAACCTTTTTTGCTTTAGTTTATTTTGCTTGAGCGATAAGCACACCTTCTAAGAGTTTATCTATGTCTCCATCTAAGATGGCATCTACATTGGTGTAGGGGATGTTTGAACGGGTGTCTTTAACCTGTTGGTAGGGTTGCATGACGTAAGAGCGTATCTGGTGTCCCCAACCGATGTCTGACTTTTCTACACCATCAATGGCAGCCTGTTTCTTAGCCATTTCATACTCGTATAGACGAGACTTTAATATCTTTATTGCGGCTGCTTTGTTCTTATGCTGACTTCTGTCATTTTGACATTGGACTATGACATTGGTAGGGATGTGGGTGATACGTATGGCAGAGTCTGTGGTATTGACATGTTGCCCTCCCGCGCCACTTGCACGGTATGAGTCTATACGTATGTCCTTGTCTTCTATGACGATGTCTATGTCGTCATCTATCTCTGGAGAGACCATGACAGATGAGAAAGAAGTATGGCGTTTGGCGTTGCTGTCAAAAGGTGAGATACGTACGAGTCTATGTATGCCATTTTCTACTTTTAGGTATCCGTAGGCATTTTCACCTTTGACTATGAAAGAGACATCTTTGATGCCTGCTTCTTCTCCTGGTTGATAGTCAAGTTGCTCTACTTTGAGTCCATGACGTTCTGCCCAGCGTAAGTACATACGGTAGAGCATACTTGCCCAGTCTTGACTCTCTGTTCCCCCAGCCCCTGGATGTATGGAGACGATGGCATTGTTACCGTCATGTTCGCCTGAGAGCATCATCTGTACTTCTAAGGCATTGGTAGATGCCTGAAGGTTTGGGGCATCTTCATAGAGCATTTCGAGGGTATCTTCATCTTTTTCTGCTTTTGCCATCTCGAAATACTCTATAGCGTCAGCGACCGCATCGTTGGCATTGTCAAATGTAGCTAAGATACGTTCAGTCTTTGTTTTTTCCTGAGAGATCTTAGCTGCATTAGCCGCATCATTCCAAAAGTCTTGGTCTTGTTGCATCTGTTCTATCTCATCAAGTCTCGCTTGTAGCATATCGGGCTTGACAATATTTTTAATGTTATCCATTTTAATGGTGAGCGATTTAAGTAATTCGCTGTATTCATATGCATCCATAGTAAAACCTATATATATTTTGGTAAAATTTTACCAAAATATAGCAAAATAGAGGGTTAGCGATGATTATTGCGCGTACGATAGAAGAGCTGAAAGAGGCGAAAAAAAGTTTGTCAGGGAGTGTTGGATTTGTGCCAACAATGGGTGCGCTACATCAAGGGCATCTCTCTCTTATTCAGCAGGCAAGAGCTGAGAATGAGCATCTCATTGTATCTATCTTTGTGAATCCTACACAGTTTTTAGAGGGTGAAGACCTTGATGCCTACCCACGTAAAGATGAAGCAGATATTAAGATATGCAAACTTGCAAAGGTAGACATACTCTTTATGCCAACAGTTGACGTGATGTATGAAGAGGATGAGCTCTGCATAGGTGCACCGGCATGTAGAGGATATGTCTTAGAAGGAGAAAAACGCCCAGGGCATTTTGATGGCATGCTTCAGGTTGTGATGAAGTTACTTAACCTCTCGGGTGCAACGAGAGCCTACTTTGGTAAGAAAGATGCCCAACAATTAGCACTCATCAGCCAAATGGTAAAGAATTATTTTATGGATGTAACAATTGTTCCTTGTGAGATAATCCGTGATGAAGTAGGGCTTGCGTTAAGCTCGCGTAATGTCTATCTGCAAGGAGATGAAAAAGAGCGTGCACTCTGTCTTTCACGTTCACTGAAACGTGCTACAAAGATGGTTATGGCAGGGGAACTTGATGTTGAAACTATTAAAACAGAGATGCTAGAGGTACTAACCGAGGCGGACAAGGTAGAGTATGTCGCGATAGTTGACAGAGAGTTTCAAGCCCTAGAAAAGATAGAGATAGGCAATACCATTATACTCGTTGCTGCATGGGTAGGAAAGCCTCGGCTTATTGATAATCTTTGGATTTAAAATAAATCCTCATAATGCTCTTGCACAGGCTTCTTTTTTGGTACTGGTTTTAGTGGAGGTGTAAAAGGGACTTTTGTTGGGGTATCTGTTTTAACCTTTGGTGGTGTCCACGTTTTGGCTGGTGTTGTTTTTTTACGTGGTTTATCTGCTGTTTTTTTTGTGGGTTTTAGATTAAAAAGATCTTTCACAGAAGTTTTTTTCTTCGGTATTGACTTATGGACTTCTATAGGTTTTCTAGGTGCTTGTAGAGGTTTAGCAGGTTTTACAGGTTCAGTTTTTATTTCAGGTAAAGGTTCTGCCACACCCTCTGGTTTAAGATAGTCAAGTTCTACCAGTATGTCAAGCGCTCTTCTAAAAGTAGGTACAGCAGATTGTGAAGCAAAGTATTTGTGGTATTTCTTTGCACGAATAACCAGTACCCCAATGGTGTATTTGTGTCCCTTTTTGTCATTTGCAAAACCATAAAAACTACTGTGGTACTCTCTGACGTAGCGACCATGTTTAGCGATGTGTGCAGTTCCTGTCTTCCCGCCTACTTCAAGTCCAGGATATTGTGCTTTTACCCCTGTACCACGCTTGACAACCTCTAAAAGGATATCGTGTATCTGTTTGGCAGCTTTTTTGTTGATAGCTTTTAAATCACCTACTTTTGGGTCGAGTGTATAGTGTTTGCCTTGGGCATCTTCCAAGTAGTTTACCAAGCGTGGGGTGACAGCTATACCATCATTGTTAAAGGCGGAGTAGGCTTTAAAAAGCTGTGCAAAAGTTACAGTCATTCCATAGCCGTATGAGCTGTTTGCCCTGTGCATTTTGTTGTTGAGTAATCGTAAGGGTTTGAGTGAACCTGGTAAATCACGAGAAAGGTCAATACCTGAATGTTTTGCAATACCAAATTTGAGTAAGCCACTTCTATACTCTTCACCAGTAAGTCTCCATGAAATTTGAGAGATACCAATATTTGAAGAGTGTACGATAATATCGATGGCATTTTGAGATTCAAAAAAATCATCATCAGAAATAAAACGTCTTTTACCTATCTGAAATCTGTGATACCCGGTTTTAAACCAAGTGTTGGGTGTTACACGTTTATGGTCAAGGGCAATAGCAAGGGTGAGAGTCTTCATCACTGAACCAGCCTCATAAGGATACTCTGCTTCTTTGATAACCATAGCAGAAATGTCTTGTTGTCTAATATGCGCTGGGTCATAACGCTTTGATGTAGCAAGAGAGAGTACTTTTCCTGTGTGACTTTCCATGACACCTACTATGACTTCATCCGCATCAATACTCTGCTTCATTTGGTCAGCCATAAGTTCCATACGTCTTTGCAGTGCCAAAGGAATGTTAAGGTGTAAATCCATACCGTCAACACGGGTGAGTGTGACTGTATTTTTATCGTGAATGATGGCACCCACTACATCACGTTTTCCTTTGATATAGCCATTCTTTTTAGAGGTGATGTGTTTTTCATAGGCACGTTCTAAGCCTTTTTTCCCAGCAGGTCGGGTGTATTTTCCATCACTCTTTTTACCAACATATCCTAAAATAGGACTAAGTACATCATGCAAAGGGAAGCGTCTGCTTTCACCATTTTCTATGATATCTAGACCATAGACAACCTCTATACCGTTACGGTTTTTAATAGAACGAAAGACATCCAGTTTTCTGAGTTTATAAGAGAGGGCTTTGAGTTGCATGGCAGAGCGGGCATTGATGGTTTTAGAGAGGATGATGTTCCCCTTTATCTCTTTGCCTTTACGATTTTTGAATTTTTTTAAAATATCTTTTTGGGAAACACCACTGTAGATAGAAAAGAGTTTAACAAATAGAGGCTTTTTATCGGGGTTAATACTTGCACCACGAATGACTGCCTGATAGGTTTTTTGAGAAGAGCTTAGTGTATAGCCATCTGCAGAGATAATGCTTCCTCGGAATGAACGGTCAAGTATCGTAATATTATTACTTGGCACACGTCTGTCTGAGTTTATTGTTCTCAATATAGAGAATAGAAATATAGTCATCGTTAACAAAATAAGCAAATAGAGAAACATGATTTTGTTTTTTCTATTGAGTATGGCTTCGTTTTGTATCTTTTTACGATGTGGCATAGTTTGCCTTATATGTGTATGCTTCAGCTCTTAGTTTCATTAATTTCCCCAAATTGAACTGTATTTTATACAAATTTGTCTATAAACTTGGTAAAATACTTGGTAAAATACTATTTAATATTAGGGAAAGAGTCAGATATGATAGATAAAACACTTTTAGCATCTGTAATGGTACTGCTTACATTGTCACTGGTGATGAGTTACTCCTTATCTGTATACACAGTGCTACACTTTGATTATAGCGATTTCCACTTTTTTATACGCCAAAGTATTTTTGTATTTCTTGGGCTTATAGCTATGATTGTGTTAAGTAAAATGGATCCTGACAAATGGTTTACACCTATAGGACTTACACTCTTCATCGTTTTTTCTCTTCTCATGATAGTCATGCAGTTTTTACCAGCCAATATTGTGCATGCAGTAGGTGGTGCAAAGCGTTGGATACATATAGGTCCCATCTCTTTGGCACCTGTGGAGTTTTTTAAGATAGGTTTTGTCTTTTTTATCGCATGGAGTTTTGCGCGTAAATTACTTAGTAAGGGTAAGATGGGTTTTTGGGAAGAGTTACGTACCTATGCGCCATACCTGTTTGTGTTTGTTATTGCGGTAGTGTTGATTGCAGTCTTTCAAAAAGATTTGGGGCAGGTAGTTGTTCTTGGTGCTACACTCATGGTACTTTTTGTCTTTGCAGGTAGTTCTAAAAAGTTCTTTTTTAGTATCATTTCTTTAGTGTTTGCAGCATTTATCGGGCTAATCTTCTTTGCCCCTCACCGTATAGCACGTATTGAGTCATGGTGGGGAACGGTGCAAGATGGTATTTTGGATTTTCTCCCTTTTGAAGCGGTACAGAACTTGCGTATAGAAGCAGGGAAAGAACCTTATCAAATTTCAAACTCATTAAACTCTATTTATAATGGTGGTATGTGGGGAGAAGGGCTTGGTAACGGACAGTTTAAACTAGGATATCTCTCAGAGGTGCATACAGACTTTATCTTGGCTGGTATTACAGAAGAGTTGGGTTTTGTAGGGTTAGCATTGGTTACATTGACGATACTCACTATTGTATTTCGTATTTTTAAAATCGCTTCCAAGGTGAAAAATCCGATGTATTATCTCTTTTCTATTGGAGTAGGGTTATTGATAGCGGCATCCTTCATCTTGAACTCCTATGGAATCTCAGGCATTACCCCTATTAAGGGAATTGCGGTACCATTTTTAAGTTATGGTGGATCACATATCTTGGCGGTCTGTGTTGCCATAGGTATGGTACTGATGATATCAAAAAAAGTATCAAGAGATAGGGAAGGACGTATAGTATGAGTATAAATTACTAATTTATTTTGTGCTAGACTAATTTAGAGGTTTTTTTCTGAAGATTTTTAACAATATTTTGTCTAAATCTTCATCTCTATTATTGAACCTACACTCACACTTTTTAGATCTAAGTTAAAGGTTTTTCTGTTGTATTAGTCCACAACATATGACACTCTTCATGATTTTTTATTAAATATTGTACAGGATTTTTCATATTAAGAGAATGACGAGGGATAATTATATTGTAATCAATCAGCAAGTATCTCATTAAAAAGGTCAATCTTGCATGGTTCTGTTAAAATTAAACGATATTTTGCGTATCAATTTGATACATCTTATTGTATAAGTTTTACAGGTCTTCCAATATAAATTTCAGCATATTTTTTATCAGCTCCCTTTTTTACCCGATAATGTTTCATATCCTCTGAAATATAGATGTATCCAATTCCAATACCAGTAGAAGAATTAATGTGGCTTGTTTGAGGATGTATCTTTAACTTACTACTGTAATTAAATTCTGAACATCGTCTATGAAAAGTATTTTTAGTATCTGTATCACATAATTCCAACCAATCATCTTTGGAATATCGAATATTAATTACTTCTCCACTAGGATCATAATAAGAATATTGTATATCACCTTTTTTATATCTTTTAGTCCAAGCAGTATATTCATTATCTGCATAAAATGATTTGTTATAGATTATACTATCATTTTTTATTGTGCCCTTCCCTGTATTTGTGTAACGACTGTCTGCGGAATGAGGCGCTGTAGTAGAATCTGCAACTCTGACAAGCCATTCATTATTTTTTAATACTGGATTTTTCCATAATAAAAAGTACATGACCTGTATTACCATGAACTGTATTGTTACATCTTCCATGATGTGTTATATTTTTTACATGTTTATAAACGATGATATCACCAGGCTTTGCATTTTTAATATTCGGTACTCTACCCCATAGTATAGCACTGCTATTAGTATCGAGATCTGATAAAGTTGCTTCTGATATATTTTTATCGGTTGTCTTATATTGGCTAGACATAAAAGTATCTGCAAAATCAGCTGCCAATGGTCTTGATGAGTGATAGCAGGTATTAATTTTATGATAAAGTTCTTTGGCTATACCTTGAACGACATAATAACCCACAAATCCAGAACAGTCTAAGAATAGATTGTATGAATTAAATTTCTTAAGTATAAGATTATTTGGTGTAAGTTCTGCATAGCCTGGATGAAGTATAAATGGACCATCATTCCTGTGTGTATATCCTGTATTATTTAAATGTTCCAATATGTCTTTAACTTGCGTATAGAACACTGTTCTTATTGACATAGAATCACTATCATCTGGAGTATATACAAGAGGTTGACTTGTATTAATGCCTTCTTCCTCAAGATTATTACACATGTCAGGATTGTTATAGAAGGTATTGATTTCACAGTTTGTATTGTAGTTCTCTTCTCCATCATCATAAGTATAATTACTAAGATATTGACATAACGTTTCAGCATTATCAACTGACTGAACGACTGTACCATTATTATCAAGACAAAATTGTACAGCTTTATCATTTAGAATATTATCTTGTTTATGACAACTGTTTAAAATGAACATGACACTAATTATGCAATAAGAAATAATATTTTTCATAATAAATCCTTCTAACTCAACTTTCGCACATAAAACCCAACTCTTTTTTCGTATAAGCACTGAGAACAGCGATAATCTGTAGAAAGTTTTTATTGTCCTTGACAACATTTTGAATTTCAGAGATTTTGGTGAGTATTTTTATAAAAAGTTGCAT
>VCAW01000039.1 GCA_013607775.1 Campylobacterota bacterium
GAATAAAGATGTAATATCGCAACTCTCAATGACAAATGCTATAATACCCACAATATGACCGAATAGGACCATCAATGTCAAAACATTTTACTTCTGTACTTTCTGCAGGCTTTGGAAAATTTGCTTCCAAAGAATTTCCCTCTATCATTCAGCATATAATTAATGCTGGATATGTCAAACTCATGGGGCTTGATATGTCAGAGTTTAGAGAACCAAGTACTTACAAAACACTTAACAAACTTTTCACAAGGGCTTTTGAAATACCGCGCCTCATACCTGAGGGGAAAAGTAAACTCATCTCTGGTGTCGATGCACTCATCACTGATGCCGGTACCATTGTTGATGGTAAAGCCTATCAAATAAAAGGTATGAGCTATAATATAGAAGAGCTGTTTGGTGAGCATCATAAAGAGGCAGTTGAAAAAGTAGAGGGTGGAGAGTTCATCAACTTCTATCTTTCACCAAAAGATTACCATCGTTACCATATGCCGATGGATCTGCAAGTCCTTTCTCTTACACATATTCCGGGGAAGCTTTACCCTGTAAATTTTCCTTTGTTACGTAACAAAAAAGATTTGTTTATAGAGAATGAACGCGTAATTTTAGAGTGTAAAGACAAAAAGGGTAGATGTCAGGTATTGGTACTTGTAGGTGCGCTTAATGTAGGTAAAATGATTGTTACTTTTGAGCCTAATGTCCAAACAAACTCTGACATAAGAGAGCCTCAGCATTATGAATATGAAGATTTATGGCTTGAACGTGGAGAGATGTTTGGTTGGTTTGAGATGGGTTCAACGATTTTAACTTTCTCTAAAAAAGGAAGTATCGCACCAGAGGTAGCGATAAATCAAAAAGTATCATTCGCAGATGTCTTAGGGACAATTAAATAGTTTAATACATTAGTTTTATAACTCTATTGTATACTTAATAATAAATTAAAATGATTAAGGTAATATAATGCAAATCAAAGAGATACAAGAATATGCTCAAATACGTGTAAAAGCAAGAGCCTATTTATGCTATATCATTGGGAGAAATATTTCCCAAACCATTAAAAGTGGAGATATCAATAGTGTACTTGCAAAACTTGAAAGTTTGAATGACAGCGTCACAAAAGCAGAAGCTATTTATGCGTTAGATGCAAATGGCATTCAAATAACTGACAATATTTCTAAAGACAAAAAACTTAGAGGCATAGGAAAAGGATCAGATAGAAGTGACAGAGCCTATTACTACAAAACAATCAAAGAACACCGTTGTGTCTTGACTGATCCTTATCCGTCATATGTAAGCAACACGATGGTTGTTACATCCGCTTTCCCTATCTACGATGAAGAAGACAACCTGCTTTGTATTATTTGTGTCGATATCTCTTTGGCAAATATTTTACGTATGGTACACCCATCTTCTGTAGATTCTTTTTCTGGTCAACTCAGTAAGGTAGCCTATACAGCCTTCTCTATCGCACTTGCTGCTGTCTCGTTACTGTTGTTTGTAAAAGGTGTTACTTCATTTATGCACTTTGGCTTGGACTTTATGTCTATAGATATTAACCAAATGTTCGAAGCCACCATTTTGCTCACACTCTCCCTTGCTATTTTTGACTTGGTAAAAGCTATTTTTGAAGAGGAAGTACTGGGTAAAGAGAAGAAACAGGGCTCCGCAGAGGGGCACCAAACCATGATACGTTTCTTAGGCTCCATTATCATTGCACTCTCTATTGAAGCCTTGATGCTGGTCTTTAAGTCAGCACTGACTGACCCTGCTAAGCTACAGTATGCTGTGTATCTTATGGCTGGTGTTTCTTTCTTACTGTTGAGTTTATCTGTGTACATTAAGTTTAACCGTATATCTGAGAAAGACAAAAAGTAAGATATGAAAAAAAAGATCATCATCTTCGATATGGATGGTACGCTGGTAAACAGCTCCATCACCATAGCAAATGCCATTAACTATGTACGTAAAAACCTGGGCTTTGAGCCTATGGATGAAGAGAAGATTTTACGTTTGGTAAATGACCATACCATTAACCCCGCCCAAACTTTTTACCATGCCAAAGCTTTCGACGCAGACCATGAAAGATGGTTTTCTGAGTACTATACTAAAAATCACGAAACAGAACTGGTACTTTATAAAGGTATCAAGGAGCTGTTGGAAATGCTTAAATCACATGGAAAAAAACTGGCAGTAGCTACCAATGCCTACCGAGGCTCAACTATTGAGTCCCTCACACATTTAAAAGTCTATCATCTCTTTGATGTAATTGCTTGCTATGATGACGTACTCCAAGGAAAACCTCACCCAGATATGCTCTTTAAAATTTTAGATGAACTTGATATGTCAGAAGAAGAGTCCATCTTCATAGGTGATGGACCACGTGATGAAATGGCAGCTAAAGAGGCTAAAATGGACTACATCATGGTAGACTGGGGTTTTACAGAGCATGGAGAGAAAGAGGTTGTACACTCAGTAGAAGCGTTGAAGGAGATACTACTTCATGTCTAAATCATTCATCACAGATTTAATCTCCGTTCTTCTTATCGGTATCTCATTCATCGTACCACAACAGTACCATAACCCATTACTGTTTACAGGACTCTTTGCACTTTCAGGAGCCATTACCAACCAGCTTGCTATTCATATGTTATTTGAAAAAGTACCGTTTTTGTATGGTTCTGGAGTGATAGAGAAGAATTTTGAGACCTTTAAAGCATCTATCAGAACGATGATAATGAAACAGTTTTTTACCAAAGAGCAGTTAGGTGACTTTTTTGCGAAAGAAGAACAAAAGATAGACCTTTCACCATTGGTGGAAGGTGCAGATTTCTCTCCCGCTTTTGATGCGTTATCTAAGACAGTCATGGAGTCTAAGTTTGGTGGTGCCATACAAATGTTTGGGGGAGAAGAAGCTTTAGAGGGCTTGCGTGACCCTTTTGCTCGAAAGTTAAAGTCAGCAGTAAGTTCCATAGTCTCCTCTTCTGCATTTAAAGCACAGCTTGACCACCACATACAAAACTCAGCCCTTTCAGACGACATGATAGACTCGGTTGAAACACTCATTACCAGGCGCTTAGACGAACTTACCCCTAAAATGGTAAAAGAGTTAGTCCAAGAGCTTATCAAAGAGCATTTAGGTTGGCTTGTGGTTTGGGGTGGTGTTTTTGGTGGCTTGATTGGACTTGCTTCCTCTTATTTTCTATAAGATTACGCCCAAAATTCCTCATCGGTCATTCCACCACTCTTTTTTCTAGCTACCATAGAGGTTTTCATCGTTTTGAAACCTTGGTAGTCTGTATCCCAAAACTCTGGTATATGTAATATATCCATCTCGTGGTCAAAATAGGCTTCAAGTTCACCCTCATTGAGTCTAAAGGCAGGGTTAGACGGTGTACGTTCATTTCCTTCATCATGTAAAAATGTTTCCATCAGTATGATCCCGTTTGGTTTGAGTGCCTCTATCATTTGAGGAAAGAGTTTACGTTCTAGAAAGTAAGTACATACTATGAGGTCATACTTGTTTTTTTCTAACGTATAGGTATCAAAATCTACTTCCATTGCGTTGATGTGTGGGGTACCTTGTAGTTGCTCTATGGCGACAGAGGAGATATCCAGAGCATCTACTTCAAAGCCAAGAGATGCTAGATATTTACTATGTCTTCCATTACCACAGGCGATGTCGAGTGCTTGTCTCCCCGTAGCAAGATGGGCGTAATCACTCACAAGTTTTATGGGAGTTTGGGGCATCATGTTTTTAGCATGTTTATCATCCCAACGTTCTTTGTCTTCTCTTGCCATAGTTACAGCCTTTTTTGATATTATTCTAGCAAAACTTAACGTATTTAGGATTGAATAGATGGCAAAACTTACTTTTATATCGTGGAATGTAAACGGTATACGTGCAGTAGATAAAAAAGATGCACTTAAATGGATAGATGAAGCAGATGTAGACTTCTTAGGATTACAAGAGATTAAAGCAGAGGCAGAGCAGATACCAGAGGGTATCTTTGAACGTGATTACAAGTTTCAAAGCATAAACTCTTCTGTAAACAAAGGTCAATCAGGTGTAGCGCTATATACAGATATCAAAGGTGAAGCCTTTTGTTGTGAACATGTAGATGTTTTAGATGAAGGGCGTATTAACGAGTACCATTTTGAGAATATCGCACTCTTTAATGTCTATTTTCCAAATGGACAACGTAGTGAAGAACGCTTGGCATACAAGATGGCATTTTATGAGCGTTTTTTAGAACATATCTTAGAACTGTGTAAACAAGGTAAGTCCATCGTAGTCTGTGGTGATGTCAATACCGCACATCATCCCATAGACCTTGCACGCCCCAAAACAAATGAAAAAACTTCAGGTTTTTTACCTATGGAGCGTGAGTGGCAAGACAAACTCTTGGCTTCAGGATTTATAGATACTTTCAGACATGTGCATGGTGAGGTAGAAGACCGTTACTCTTGGTGGTCATACAGAGCAGGGGCAAGAGGGAACAACGTAGGATGGAGAATTGATTATTTTTACGTTTCAGATGATTTGAAAGATAAGATAGTAGAAGCTGATATCTTAGATGATATCATGGGCAGTGACCACTGCCCAGTGAAGTTAGTGTTAGAGGTTTAAATTTCTATGCCGCTTGAACAGGGTCTAAGTGTACATCCATTTGTGGGTAAGGCATAGAGATACCTTTCTCATCAAATGTTAATTTCACTTTTTCATTTGTGTCAAAATGTACACCCCAGTAGTCTTCTGCTTTTACCCAGACACGTACAGTAAAGTTAACAGAACTGTCACCTAACTCGCCTACACCTATAAAGGATGCAGGATCTTTTAAAACACGTGTATCTGCATCTATGATTTGTTGTAACGTGGATTTGGCTAATTTTAAGTCATCATCATACCCTATACCCTATACCCTATACCCTATACCAAATACAAAATCAACACGTCTGGTTTTTTTCTTGGAGAAGTTTGTGATGCTTCCTCCTGCTACAGAGCTGTTAGGTATTAAGATGACTTTATTGTCAGGTGTGAGTAGTGTAGTATTGAAAAGTGAGATGGACTCTACTGTACCAGTTTCTCCTCCTGCACTAATGGTATCTCCCACTTCAAAAGGGCGAAAAAGAATGAGTATCACCCCTGAACCTATGTTTCCAAGTGTTCCTTGTAATGCTAAGCCAATAGCCAAACCCGCAGCACCAAGTATCGCAATAAACGAAGTGGTATCTATACCCAGGTTCTTAACTGCAGCCAAAATGACGACAATGAGCAGAAGAATATTGACTATACTCATAATAAATGCTTTTAGTGTGATATCAACACCACCACGATCTAATAAAGAACCTATAAAGTTAGCAATTTTTTTTGCTATCCATTTTCCTATTATAAAAATAGCAATCGCACCCATGATGCGAACGCTATACTCTATACCATATTCTATGCCTAATGCTACATATTTATCGAAAGTTTGTATATCCATAGTGAATTCCTTTTATTGTTTAACCACAGTTAATGGAGCAGTGTCTTTAAACTCTTTGTAGCTTGCTTTGATGAGTACGTTTCCTGGGGCTATGCCTGTCACAACACCTTCTGCATTAATCGTAGCAATACTTGTATCTGATGTACTTAATACGCCATCTTTGGTCACATCTTCTGTTGTTAAGTCCTTATAGTAGACCCATAGCTTATAGGTTTTATGTTTTGTGACAGGTATAGTTTGTTGGTAGGCAGGTGCCAGATGAATACTGTCTATCTCTTTGACCGGCCCTTGTTCACACTCAGAGTAATCTATAGTCAGGTTGGTAGTATCTGTATCTGTAAATTCTCCATCAAATACGGTGAGTGTAATGTCAGATGAACAGATAGGTCTTTGGTCTGCATTGTAGCAGCGTTGCCAGTCATCAGTACAACTTGGCTTTGCATGAACGACAGATTTGTTTATACTGTATTTCCCTGCTGACCAAGTATAGCTAAGTGGTAAAATCAGTCCATCATCGTGACTTTTTCGACCATCAAGGACGATGGTATGTGTTTGTCCATAATGTACTATCACTTTTTGTGAACGTCCAGCGATAGCAATAGGTGGAGTATTACTAGGGAGTGGGGCATTTAATGTGATATATACAAAATCAGCAACACTATCTTCTTTTCCATCATTGACGATAAGTTCTACTTTGTAATGTCCTTCTTTATCTACTAAAAAAGTTGGATTTTGGTTGGAAGCATTCGAAAGTGTAGCTGTGCTATCTGTCGGTTTTTCTAAAAGTGTCCATGCATAGGTGAGAGGGTCATCATCTATATCATAACTACCACTTCCATCAAGGGTTATAAGAGTGCTTACTTTCACATCTTGGCTATCTCCTGCATCTGCTACGGGTGCTGTATTTGTTGGTGATGGTGATGGTTCAGGTTTAGGTGGTACAATCGGATAAATAGGATCAATAAAAATATAATCTTCACTCAATAAATTTTCATTGGATGCTGCTCCATTTTTACCATCTCCTCCACAGGCAATGAATAAGAATAGAGTACCGAGTATTAATAGTGTTTGTTTTAATTGCGTATATTTCATCTAACTTTTCTCCTAAAATCTATATGAGACACCAAGTGTCCATAATTCAGAGCTAATGTCAGCATCTTGTGCTCTATAGTCGAACCCTTTATCATCGTAGGTATTCACATAGTCAATAAAGATAGATACATTTTGATTGACAGAATAATCTAAGCCCAGTCCCCATTGAAATCCATCTTAAGCTCTATCAACACTTCCTTCATTGTCAGGGTAGGGTAAGTCAGTTAATGATACTTCTCCATAACCGAGTAATCCATAAAGTGAGAAATTTTCAATACGATACATAGGTTTAAGATAAATACCCACATTTGAAAAGTCTCCAGGATAATCACTATAGTTTGGATTGGTTGTATCTCCATGGTCATACTTTAGGTTGCCAAGATGTATGGTATATCTACCCTCAACAGCAAGATAATCATTTACTTGATAACCTGCTTGCAACATGATGCCTGTTGCACTAAATGACTCTTTAGAAAGGTCATTATCTAGGTTCATAGATGAGAGTCCAAGACCAAGGTATAGTCCATTGTTATCGTGTACTAATGGTAGTGAAACAATAGGTTTCTCTACGGGTGCGATATCTCCACCTGCCATAGCAACACTTTGCATTAAGAGTGCTATCGCAGAAAGAGTGATGATTCTGTTTAACATGTAATTCCTTATATATTTGTATGCTGATAAAGTACTTCATCATCAAAACACTCTCTCAAAAGAGTGTTTCAAGCATAAAGCAGATTAAATTATTTGAGTTTTTTACTCACATTAATAAATGTCTGATCGGTTAAAGTATGAACTTTAAGAATTTTTTTACCATTTAAATCAAAATCTTTCATATCAACCATTTTAATATTTTGGTCATCATAGGTTTTATAGTAGAAACGTAGGTTTTTTTGTGTCTCTTACTACGGTTAACATTGTATAGTCAGAAAAGATTTTACCTTCTTCTACTGTTCTTGCTGCGCCTACAGGGATATCAAAACTGTTAAGAATGTGGAACATTTGCATGACGCCACCTTTTGCTGTTTTAGCAGGGATTGTGCTGCTTGCAAATGCTGCTGCTCTTACAAAACGTGATGGAGGAGTGAAGTCACCTGGTAGACCCAACATACCTGCACCTTGTCCTAGTGGCTCAAGTTTCATGCCTAGTACTTTTTTTGGATCTGGAGTTGTATTGCCAAGGGTTATATAGTTTCTTAGGTTAGTCATATGCCAGTCAAATGTTGGTGAGTTTGTAATGACACCAATAGGATTGTCATAGATCTTTAACTTCCCGTCGATTGGTTCAAATACTATACTTTTACCTGTTGCATCATAAACGATAAAGTGGAAAGGTTGTACCTTTGGTGGAAAGCCTGGAGTTAAGACAGGTGAGAGTGCAACTTCATTGTTCTCAAGTGCTTTTTTTACATCATCTACATTATCAAACATAGAGAGTATCCACTGCACCATATCTGTCGTAGACATTGAAATAGACTGGTTTTCTTTGGTTGTTACCGTATATTTTGCAAATCCAGGGAAATAAAAATTCGCACATACTAGCCCCTTCTCATTCATCCCATCTACAATAACATCATAATCGGCAATGGTCATACCTACTGATGCATATTTGGCTGTCCATGTTTTCCCTTCTCCCATGGTTGTCATACCGGTAAATTTGTAGCCACGTGGTACGAAAGCTGCACTTGTATCGATAAGCACACCAAATTCAACAGTACGCCCATTAATTACTGCTTTGTCTTCTGTAGTAATCTGACATCCAGTACAGGCACTTGCCGTACTTAGTCCCAATGATGTCACCGCAATTGCAATGAGTCCTAATGTCTGCTTTTTTAAATTCATCTTTATTCCTTTGTAGTAGATTTACTTATTTTGGCAAAAACTGTTATATGCTTCTGCAGTGTTGTTAAACTTCTCTTTTTTAGCCAACTCCCAAGGTCTTTCACACTTGTTTGTTTTGGCACACCATTTAAAACCAGCTGTTCCTATACATCCATGTATATCTTTATCTCCTCCTATTAGTTTTGGTTTATTTAAAATCATTCTACCTTTATAGACTATACCTGCAACAGGAATATCTTTTATTTTTTCTGGGTTGATTTTAAAAGGGTTTTGTTCAAGCAATGTAAATGTTGCTTCCTTACCTACTTTAATTGAACCTATCTCATTTTCTTTTTCAAATGTTCTTGCCGCAGTAATTGTGATACCTTTCATCGCATCAAATACTGAGATACGTTCTTCTGGATTCATTACTTTTCCTGACGCAACGATGCGGTTAGCCGCAACCCATGCTAATAAAAGTGGATCAGCAGGTGCCATAGCAAAATCTGAGTGTAAAGAGACAGGTACACCACGTTTAGTAAACTCTTTAAGTGCTACCATATTGGCAGCACGTTCTGCACCCATGCCAGTCCCAGAATATTTGTCTGCCAATGCCCAAAGATAATAAGGATTTGCAGAAATTTCTACACCAAGCTTCGCAGCTCTTTCTGCTTGTTCTGCATCAAAAAGACCGACATGGTGAAATGTGGTACGATGATTTTTTCGTGGATTACGTTTCATTGCACGTTCAACAAAGTTCAAGTACTCTTCAAAAGCTTTATCTCCTGTGATATGAATATGTATTTTGTATCCTTTATCCCACCAAAAGTTAAAGATCTCTTCACCTTCTTTAATAGGGATAATCCACTCAGATTTACATCCTGTACATTTGGTAAATGGCTCTTTCAGTTGAAGTGCCAAAGAGTAGATGGCACCGTCTGCAAAAGTTTTGTATTGTTTTGTGAGGAACTTGATATATTCCGTATTAAACTTGGCAGGTAATTCTTCAATATGTTTTGCATAGGCTTCATTGCCTATTTTTTTACAAACTGTTCTGGAAACCCTGCTATAAGGTAAATGGTATAAGCTTTTGCTTCTTCTGTCCCTTTTTTCAGTACGGCATACTCATCTTCAAAAACAGAGTTGGGAAAACTAGGCTCAGTCATGGCTGTAATACCATTTTGCAACATCAGTTGAGAGATACGTTTCATACCACGGTCAAGCATCTTTTGGTCCGCAAAAAATGGTGAAAGTTTAGTACTTTTGATCTGCTGATAGGCACGTTCCCAAAAGTGGTAGTTATCCCAGTCAGCCTGTTCATCATCTTCTTTTGAAAGATCGCCTTTTTTTACACCATATTTTTTAGTACATGCTGTATTGAGATAAATTTCATGGGTAGAACGCTGCCAAATAATAGTTGGAACATTACCGGTCACTTTATCTATCTCTTTGAGTGTGATGTCACCATGCCATGACTTGTGGTATCCCCAGATGAGTACAGTTTGGGTTTTATCTTCCTTTGAGTCAATAATGTCTTTAACTGCATTGAGATAATTGTCATGTCCACTGACTCCTGGATACGCTTTATGCAGCATTTTCCACTCATGTGGTGCAACAATATCATTTGCCAATATAAATGCACCAATTGAAACAGGATGTGCATGTGGTTCAATGAACCCCGGCATCATCGTTTTACCTTTAAGATCAACTTTGATGGTTTTCCACGCAAAGTTATTGACAGCAGAGGCTTTGTCTCCGGCATAGATGATTTTCCCATCCCTTTGGATGACGGCTTCTACATAATTAGGCTTGTTGCCCTCCATAGTAATGATGTCACCACCGTAGTAGAGTGTTTGTGTAGCTTCAGCTATAAGAGGCATACTGCCTAATATTGTGAAGAGACTAACACTAAGTGTTTGTCCAAGTTTTCTTTTTAGCATAGCTTTCCTTTTTTAATATATTTATAAACTACCAAATGGATTTTTGATAATAAAGTTGGCTTGAAACATGATAGTAGAATCACTTCCTATATTATCAGGTGAGATAAGTGTTTTTTGATATTCAAGCATCAACATTACAGGCATAGGGCCTATTTTTATCATGTGGGCTAGTCGGTTAACTCCTCCTTGTTCCATTTATAACCATAAGTAAC
>VCAW01000011.1 GCA_013607775.1 Campylobacterota bacterium
AGGCTACGTCTGTGGAAATGTAGGTCGCTGCCACTTTGAGTTTTTACAATAACTATTTACTCCAAATTTAATCATTTCTCTTAACTTTAATTACTTACTTTATGTATTTTCTGACGTTTTTATTCTTATGTTTTATTGTCACTTTTTGTTATGAAAAATTATTTGTCAATATTCTTGTGTTATATCATGAAAATTAATGATAATTTAATAAAAATACATATAATTCACTTATAAAAGGTAGCTACCTGAAACATTCTAATTGAACAAGTTTTACGCCTTGTCCAAATTTGTAAATTTCTTTTATGTTCTCTTAGACTGGGCTGCCTTTTCTTCCTTTTATTTTTCAAAACCTATTCAAACTAACTTTACGATAAAATACTTCTAATAATTAACTAGGAACAACTATGTCTAAAAAAATTGCTTCGGCACGTATCTCTACAAAGAGCTCACAACTGTTACAAGATCTTAATAACTCACTCCCTTTTGATAAGGTGCTTTACCGTGAGGACATTGAGGGGTCACGTGCACATGCGTATATGCTTTGTGAACAGGGTATCATAAGTAAAGAGGACTATGAGCAGATAGAGTCTGGACTGTATGAGATACTGGGTGAAGTGGAGTCTGGTGCCTTTAAACTTGATGGTGATGATGAAGATATTCATATGGCGATAGAGGGTAGACTGACTGAAAAAGTAGGGGATGCAGGTAAACGTCTACATACTGCAAGAAGCCGTAACGACCAAGTGGCACTTGACTTTAGACTTTACGTTCAGAACAATACCAAAGCCATAGCAGACTTACTTTTGGAAAATATAGAGACCTTGGTAAAAGTGGCAGAGGAGAATGCAGAGACAATGCTTCCTGGTATGACACACTTGCAGCATGCACAGCCGATAAACTTCGGTTACCATATGCTAGCCTATGCTAGTATGTTTAAGCGTGATTATGAGCGTTTTATGAGCTCTTATGAGCGTAATAACTATAGCCCAATAGGTTGTGCTGCATTGTCGGGTACACCACACCCCATCAACCGTCAGACGACTTCTGACAAGCTAGGATTTAATGCGCCTACACTCAACTGTCTAGACACTGTAAGTGACCGTGACTTTGCCTTGGAGATACTCTTTAACATTTCTACGATGATGATGCATATGAGCCGTCTGAGTGAAGAGCTCATCTTGTGGTCTGCAGCTGAGTTTAAGTGGGTGACTCTAAGCGATAGACATGCAACAGGTAGCTCCATCATGCCACAAAAGAAAAACCCTGACATTCCAGAACTTCTACGTGGTAAGACAGGGCGTGTAAACGGTAACCTTGTAGCCCTCCTTACTGTCATGAAAGGTTTACCACTTGCCTACAACAAAGACATGCAAGAGGACAAAGAGGGTGTCTTTGACTCTGTACGTACAGCGACACTTAGCCTACAGGTACTAGAAGAGATGATAGCGGATATGACAGTCAACAAAGACGCGATGGAAGCTGCATGTATGGTAGGACACTTAAGTGCTACAGACTTGGCAGACTACCTCGTAAAAGAGCAGGGCTTACCTTTCCGTGATGCTTACCACATCACAGGGAATGTAGTAAACTTGGCAGAAGAGAAAGGCTTGGACATCTCAGAGCTTAGCTTGGCAGACTTGCAGAGCATCGATGTGCGTATAGGTGAAGGTGTGGTAGCACTACTAGATAACCGTGCCTCTATGAATGCCCGTATGTCTGAAGGTGGTACGGCTACAGTTAGGACTTTGGAGCAGGTGGAGAGTTTGAAGGTTTGGCTTGCTAAAGAAAAGTAGGTATAATAAATCAAAAAGGAGATTTCATGCAGATTCAATTAGATATTAATGAAAAAAATGCAGATTTCTTTTTGCAATATTTAGATTCACTCAAAGAGGGTATCATTAAAAAAATGGTTATCACTGATGATTCTAAAAGTTTCATGGTGAGTAGTGTAGAGGAAGTACGTAAGCGTATTGAGAGTGCTGAAAAAAAATGCTGAGTATGAAGAACATGACGCTTTCTGGAAAGAGATGGGTGTAAGTTAACTCTATGAGGGTTGTGTATGAGAAGCAATTTAAAATTGCTTTAAAAGATATTGCAGATTTTATCGCTGAAGATAAAGTCTCTGCTTCTCATTCATTTAAAGGCTCTTCGTAAAGTTATGGACTTTTCGGTTTAAGTTAATTAACTTAACTTTCGCACCTAAATCCAAGCATTTTCTGAGTAACATCCTGCAATACATCGATGATACTCACTAAGTCTTCATTCCTATA
>VCAW01000040.1 GCA_013607775.1 Campylobacterota bacterium
ACCCATTTCCACTAATTAAATAATCTGTATAAAGTTCTATGTAGTCTGTTTGTTTTCTCATATGTTATTATACTATGTTTTTGTAAAGTCCGTAAGGTCAGTTAAAAATTGTTTGTGCAGAGACACGTCCCTGTCTTGCAAAAATAAACTCTTTTCCATTTTCTGTTGTGTATGGAGCTAATGACTGAGAAATCTGTTTTGCTGCAAAGGTATAGACACCTGCAGGGGCATAGGTATAGGTAATTTTAATATCACCAATATTTGGCTGGTTAGGGTCGAGTCCAAGATACAAAAAGGTCTTATAATTCTTTGCTACACCCAAATTATCTGGCATCCCTGCCAAGCCATTATAAGGCAGAGAAGTACCTATATGACTCACCACATATTTATCTAAATAAAAGTCTCCCAATTGAGCGTCTGTAGTAAAAGTATCACCATGACGTGTCATAAGAGGATTTTGATGACCTTCAGGATGTTTAAAATCTGCAGAATTATTTGAAAAGGAAGACCACTCTTTTACATAGGTATAGGTAGTTACAGTCTCTGTTCCACCACCCAGTTTATCTTGGCTTTTGCTTTCAGTCTTCTCTTTCCATTGATACATAGATACATTTTTATGTAAAATAAGACCATCACTTTTCACGGCAAACTCGGGGTCAACAAGTTCTGAGAGAGGTTTTACTGAACCTTGTAAAAGTACCGCCTTGCCATCATTCTTAGCATCATAACGTGTATCAGGCAGCGTAACTATATTTTTTTGCATCTCCTCAAGGGCTGTAGCCTGTGCAACACTTCTACCCTCATTCCACCACAGTAAGATAATAGACCCTATGAGTAAAATCAACCCAACAAAAATACCCTTAAAAGAGTTTCCTATATTTTGTCCATAACTTGTATAACTTGTTTCTGTAAATTTATCCATCTGTCATTCTCCCTAAAAATTAAATCTATCGTCCATAGCCAAATCACCTATCATGCCCAACGCCGAGCCTTCACCTTTATCTGAGCCACCATACTGTGGAGCCGCTGCCAACATACGTCCAGCAAGTCTTGAGAACGGTAAAGACTGTATCCATACTTTTCCTGGGCCTCTGAGTTTTGCAAAAAAGAATCCTTCCCCACCAAAAAGCCCTGTCTTTATGCCTCCAGCCTGTTCTATCTCAAATTCTATATGCGGCTGCATTGCAACAAGACACCCAGTGTCAAGATGCATTGTTTCTCCTTCTTGAAGTTCAATCTCTTTTAGCATCCCTCCTGCATGGATAAATGCCATCCCATCACCTTCAAGCTTCTGCATAATAAACCCCTCACCACCAAAAAGTCCAGTCAAAATTTTCTTTTGAAAATAGATACCTATAGAGACTCCTTTTGCAGCACATAAAAAAACAGTCTTTTTGGCAAATAAGTGTACCACCCATCTCTTCAAGATTCACAGGAATAATACGTCCAGGATAAGGAGCACCAAAAGCAACCGTTGCCTTATCTGTACCTGTATGGGTAAAAACTGTTGTAAATAGACTCTCACCCGTGACTAAACGCTTTCCTGCTCCCACAAGCTTATCAAACAATCCACCTGTATCCTCTTTGGAACCAGAACCATCACCAAAAACTGTATCCATCATAATATGACTGTTTTTATACATCATTGCCCCAGCCTCAGAGATAGCACTCTCACCAGGGTCTAACTCTATCTCAACATATTGGATGTCATTACCAAAAATAGTATAGTCTATCTCATCGGCAGCATTTAAGCTACTGCCTTGTGCACGTAATGGAGGAGAAAAAGTTGTATTGGTTGTCGTAGATGTTAATTCTGGTACTTCCACAATGGGCTTCCAAGCAGAAAACCCCTCTGTCCAGGCATATCCGTTGGCATTCTCTTGCACATACTGTAAAGCTTCAGCAGTCGATATAGAACCATATTTCTCACCACTGTCATACTCTAAAAACCATTGTGTACTCATCATCACATCCTTCATATAATATTTATATATTATAATCAGCATCCGTGTCAAAAATGTGTCAAATCAATGGATATAGTATCTTCAATTCTTCAATATCGTCTTTTCTAAAATATTTACCAAGTGTCTTAGTGATGACAAGAGCAGCAACAAATGCAAGTAAAATCATCGCCACTGTATATCCAGCATGTAAAATATCTATCTTCATGCTTCCTCTTTTAAAACTTTGTCTTCAAGTCTATAGGTTTTGTCACAGCGTGTTGCCATGCTTGCATCATGTGTGACAAGTAAGAGGGCTGCACCTGTCTCTTTAGTGTAGTCCAAAAGCACATCCATCACAAGTTCTGCTGTCTCTTTGTCGAGGTTACCTGTGGGCTCATCAGCAAAAATGATACGTGGTTTCTTACTAAGAACTCTAGCAATAGATACACGCTGTTGTTGTCCACCAGAGAGTTCCCCTACCTTTTTACTCATAAGCTCTTTGATTTCAAGTTTTTCCAAAATAGTATCTTCAATGACTTCACCACTTAACATACTTGCCACTTCAATGTTATCCATCGCAGACATCCCCTTAAACAGATAATGAAACTGAAAGATAATCCCCACATCATAACGACGTAAAGCCTCTATCTCATCATCATCTAAAGTGTATAGATCTTTTCCAAAAAGTGTCACTTTCCCTTCGTCTGGCTTCATAAAAGTTGAAAAAATATGAAGTAAAGTAGATTTTCCAGAACCACTACGACCCACAATCGCTGCACTCTCATATGCTGCCAAAGTAAAATCAATATCTGTAAAAAGTGTATAGTCAAAACTATGCGAAACGTCACTGGCTTCTAAAAGAAATTGAGACATAATAAGCCTTAAAATAAATTAGGCATATTTTAACATAAAAAATACGTCATATGTATTTAAGAAGGATTATCCTATCATTTAGAAATATTTTTCTGCAAGGGCATTCATATATGAAACTTAACATTGTTTTAAGCATACTTATGGGACTTATACCCCTCTATATATCAGCTGATTAATTACCATCTATCATTGAGAATGTACTTGATACAAACCCTATCGTTAAAGAGCGCTTATACTACTATGAAGTGACAAAATCCGAAATAGGCATTGCAAAATCAGGCTATTATCCCAGTGTTGATTTAGAATCCTCAATTGGTAGAAAAACAACCGGTAGAGTAGATAATAATATTAGTAGCGAAACATACAATGTCTTTCAAAACTCTTTAAAGTTAAAACAAAATATTTTCAATGGTTTTTATACCAACGAAACTGTCAAGTATCAAAAAATGCGTACCCTCTCTGCCTCCTATAGCTATTTAAGTAAAGTCAATGATATAGCACTCAAAGTGGTAAACGCCTATATACAGGTTCAACAAGAAAAAGCATTATTGGAAAATAGTAAACTAAATGTTAAACATAATGATACTACATATAAAAGAGTTCAAAAAGCCTATAAGGCAGGACTTTCTACCTTTTCGGAAGTAAGCAAGATTCATGCTTCTTTATCTTTAGCAAAATCCAATCTTATGCTACAACAAAACAAACTTCTTGTAGCAAAACATCGATTTAGAAAAGTGGTAGGCAAAGAGATAGGTCCCGAAGCATTAGAAAAGCTCCCCTCAAACTTAATACTTCCCGAAACACAAAAAAAAGCAGAAGACTACGCATTGGAATACAGTCCGACAATTCTCGCAGGGAAATACAATATTCAAGGAGCGAAGGCACTATATCAGCAATGTAAAAGTGCTTTCTATCCTAAAGTTGATCTTGAATTAAGTCAAAACTATAATGAAAACTATAATGAATTTATCGGGGTTGATGATCGTACACAAGGCTTAGTTGTTCTTAGTTACAATCTCTACAATGGTGGTGCAGATGAGATAAAAAGAGTGCAGTCTCTTTCAAAGATAGATCAAGAAGTTTCATTAACCAATGACCTTAAGAGAGAGGTAGTACTCAACGTTCAGTTGGCTTGGAGTTCTTACGAACTTGCACTGAATCAACTTCCATTTCTTAAAGAATATCAAAGAGAAAGTCAAAAAACATTGACACTGCATAACAATGAATATCAATTGGGAAAACGCTCTCTTCTAGATCTCATTACTGCTGAAAATGATTTAAAACGTGCCAACGATGAGATTATTTATGCAAGCTATGGTCTGATACAAGCGAAATACAGCATTATGCATGCTATGGGGCTAATTGTTATTGCGATTATGAACAATGAAACACTCTATTACAGACGTGTAGGTATTGATACCTATACAAAACCTTCTCCTGCTAAAATGGCACAAAAAAAAGACTATAAAACCTTATCACTTGCAATGGAAGAAGAAGCAGATAATTCTAAAAACAACCTAGATACACAGGAGATAGAAGAAAGAAAGCTGACAACTACAGCTATATCAAAACATATAGATAAAAAGCAGCATACAGAAGAACCATCTTCCCTTAGTCAAATGATCAAATCTCTTTCAACCATACACTGGAAATCAAGATAGCGATTCCGGTGTATTTAAAATATCTACCAACAATGAACTACTTTGTGTACCATGATGCATCGTCTGAGAAGCTTTTGCTTTGTGTACAAGTTGACGACTTTTTGTACTTGCAAGATACGTAGTCATCTCTCTAGCGGGCAATGGCTTTGAGATAAAATACCCCTGCACAGCATCACAACCCAAATCACTTAATGTAGAGAGTTGAGTTTCATGTTCCACACCCTCACATACCACAGAAATATCTATATTATGACACAGACCGATTAAACCACTTACGATAGATACAGAATGAATATTGCTAGGAAAGTCAGCCATCAAAGAACGATCAATTTTTATCAGACCAATAGGAAAATTTTGTAAATAAGATAGAGAAGAATAGCCTGTACCAAAATCATCTAATGCAATCATAAATCCTGCATTATGTAATCCATATATTGCCTCAGTAATATAAGTATATTTTTTTAATAAGGCTGTTTCTGTTAATTCAAAAACTATATCATGAGGAAAAAGACCTTCTTCTCTCACTATTTTAACAATTTCATCTACAAGATTTTTTTCATAAAACTGAATAGCAGATAGATTAATCGATATTTTTAAGTTCGGATGTCCATTTTTTTGCCAAATCCGTAATTGATGACATGATTTTTCTATCACCCATCGACCTATCTCTTTAATACTCCCTGCATGTTCAGCTATATTGACAAAAAGATCTGGCGATACAAGTCCTAACTCTGGATGTTTCCACCGTAAGAGTGTTTCTACTTTTTCAATGCTCCCTGTTTCCAAGGTAATATTATAGGCTGAAAATTTAGGTACAGTTCATCTCTTTCCAATGCCAAATGTAACTGACTTTCCAACTGTAATGCTCTTTTAGCATTAATATTCATCTCTTTATTGTAAAAAAGAAATTCTCCTCTTCCTTTTTCTCGAGCATCAACCAATGCCATTTTTGCATGATTTAGTAAAGCATCAACTTCTTGGGCATCACTAGGATAGATACTTATACCTACATTTGCTGTCATAACAATCTCATGTCCATCAATTTCTACAGGTATATTTAAGACTTGCATCATACGATATACCGCCCAAGTGATATCTGCATCATTTTGAATACTTGGAAGAATAGAGATAAATTCACTGTCAGAAACGCGTGATAAACTAACCGCATTATTGGTATCTACCGAAGGAAGGACAGAGTCAGATAAACGGAAGGTTTCCATTAGACGATCAGAAGCAATTTTTTTAAGTTTTCGTGCAATGTTATGCCCAAAGCATTATTTGTCATTTGAATTGTATCTATAAATATATTGAGTACAGCCAAATGCCTTTTTTCTCTTTGTGCCAGTCTTTGTGCTTGTGTTAAACGGTCTAAGATAAGTGCATATTCAGAGTCTTCACAAATACCCAAATGATGTGTAGAATCTTCTTCCTTATCTTTCGTAGTTACTTGTTTTACAATTGAAGATACTGTTGTCTATCTTCTTTCACTTGGCATCATCTGTTTTGCATGAGAATCTATTTCTTCACTATTTTCATTATAGGCAATGACTCTATTTCGTCCTGTTTGCTTAGCTGTATAAAGTGCTTTATCTGCAAGATCTATCAGTTTATCTGCTTCCCATACTTGATGCTCCTCAGTACAGGCAACACCAAAACTGGAAGTAACATTTAAGCCTTCATTAATCTTCCCAAAATCATAATTTTCAACTGCTACACGTATTTGTTCTGCTCTTTCAAGCGCTTTATTTAAATGAGTATTAGGAAATACTATTACAAATTCCTCACCACCATAACGACTTACAAGGTGATCTTGAGACACTTCAGATTGCAAAATATCTGCAAATGTACGTATAACCTTATCTCCTACACTATGTCCATATGTATCATTCACTGATTTAAAAAAGTCTATATCCAAAATAACACAAGAGAGCGCACGTTCTTGTTCTCTTGCTTCACGCAATAACTGATGTAAACTTTGAAACAATGCACGTCTGTTTAATAAATTGGTTAAAGGATCATGCGTCGATAATTGTAATAGTTTTCCATTCTGACGCTCAATCTCCTCTTGACTCGTTTTTAATCGCTCCAAAATATGATTTAATTCTTTGTTTTTTCTCTCCAGTGTTGTCACATCGTCTATTGTAACAATCACACCTTTTAATTTTTGATTCGCTACTTTAATAGGTGCCACACTTATATCTAAAGTCAATATCGTATCTTGCTCTGTCTTCATTCTAAATGTTTTTGTATCAGGTATCTCTTTGGTCTCAAGTAAATAGTTCCATGGTAAACTATGTTCTCCCAATATTTTTTCTTCATTTTCATCTTCCCAGGAGAGATGCGATAATTGTTTTCCCATTAAACGATCTTCAGATAAATGGACTTTTTCTTTAAATGCATCATTTACAAATACAATACGACCTTGCGTATCTATAATAACTAAACCTTCATTCAGAACATCTAGAGCAGACCGGACACGTTCAGGCACAACTGAACTCGGATCAAGTTCACTCAATGCCCGCTTTAAAAATAACCAATAAGCAATAAATCCAAATACTGAGATAAACAATAACATAGCCGAAAAAGATCGCGCCGTAAACATGTTACTCCAGATAGTTCCTAAAGGTACAAAACTTACTTCCAGTGTACCCCAACGTGCTGCTTTCGCATAGATAGGTACTTGTATATAATTTACAGTAGAACTATCATCTTTTTGACCTTCCCAATACATATCATGCTGACTACTTTTCATAATCACTTTATCTAACACTGTAATAAGTGCGATGGAGTTTATTTGTGTATTACGTTTTACAATAGCATCCAGTAGATGTACTGCTTGACTTAAACGTTTTTCTCTTACTTCCGCTGAAATTTGAATTGCCAATGATTCTGCCATTACTTTACGGGACTGAATCTCAGATTCATTTTGGTTTGGAACAATGCCAAAAAGATCTCCCATAAGCAAAAGACTGATAGTTAACAACCATAGTCCTATAGTTATACGAAGTACAGGAGAAACTTTAGGTAAAAATCTATTCCATTTCATCATGACTTCTCTACTTCAAAAATTTGTTCTATAGACTCATCTTCATGTGAAATCACTTCATCTTCATCTTCATCTTCATCTGTAAATATTGCAACAGGGTCAAATTCTTTCCACATAGGCATCGTAGCAAACAAACTCGCAATCAAAGAGCCTGACCGGAACAACCAGGCAACAAATCCGGCTGTCAAAGAAAGTGTTATTCCAGAAGCAACTTCTACAGAAAAATCATTTTCATACTGTGCTTTTTCAGCATTTTCATCCATTTCTTTATACATTTTGTCCAAATCATTATAAAAATTTTCAGATTCATGATTATTAAGTACAGAAAGGAGAGAACTATCTATATTTACAGAATCTAAAGATTCCAATTCTGCCATGTATCGCTCAGGTAACTCACTGTATGGCTGCTGAATAACAAAAACATCATTAAGATTGTCTAAATCAATTGTATCATACTCATTAGAAACCTGCTGATCATCTACAGCTAATTCTATATGGTCTTGTACATCCTCTTCCAATAAATCTACTGTATCTGGTCTATCTATATTGCTTCCAATACTGCTGTCAAACACTATTATATTTTCATCAAGTGGCAGCACCTCAGAGTCTTCTCCCGATGTACCTGCTGAACTTGAAAGTGATGTCCTTACAACATCAATTGTCAAGGTCTCACTATCTATCAAGTTACCCGTACCAGAATCAGTAACAGTGACCGTCACAGCCAATAAAGAACCCGTGTAATCTGACGATGGACTCCATGTAACAATCCCTGTACTTGGGTCAATATGCATACCAGCAGCCAACGATGCACTATCAAGACTATAGGTGAGTGTATTCTCCGCACCATCAACATCTGTTGCAGTGGCTGTAAATGTGAGGGTAGAGAGTTCATCTACATTTTGGTTCCCAATAGGGTCAAGGATTGGCGAGGTGTTGATATCATTGACGGTAATGGTAAAGGTTTCTGAGTCTACCAGATTGCCTGTACCAGAGTCTGTCACGGTAATGGTCACGGTTGGTGTTGTACCGCCGTCAGACTCTGTTGGTGTCCAGCTAAACACACCCGTATTGGCATCGATACTCATCCCTGCTGCTAGAGATGTGGCATCCAAGGTGAAGGTTAAGGTATCGGCTGGGATATCTGCGTCACTTGCAGTGGCTGTAAATGTGAGGATAGAGAGTTCATCTACATTTTGGTTCCCAATAGGGTCAAGGATTGGAGCATCATTCACCGGTGCTACTGCTATATCAACCACCACTTCATTTGAAGTTGTCCCAACCGAATCATCTATGGTATAGGTAAAACTATCAGAGGTAGTTTCAGAACCATCATGGGAGTAACTTACCGTCCCGTCTGCATTGACAACCAAAGAACCATTACTCGGTCCTGAGACAATAGTAATAGATGAAACATCCAAGTCACCATTAACATCTGTATCATTTGCTGCAAGATCAAGTATATTACTCGAAGAACCTTCATCAACCGTAAAACTATCTGCCACTGCGACAGGAGGATTGTTATATGCTACAGCTAAACTCAGTGCATTGATATCTTCATTGGCAGTATCGAGTCCTACTTCATTACCTTGCATCAATAAAACTGCATTTGCAGTAGCATTACCACTACCCGCTACTAGGGTTGTAGTAGAAACATCCAAATAAAAAACATCATTTTCTGTGACAGAAAGCGCACTGTCTCCAATACCACTTTCACTGTTGTTTAATGTCAACAATATATTACCCGATGCGAGAGATGCTCTTCCAATGACAGTATTGGACTCTATAAGTTCCAACCCTTGTATCTGCGTACCGTTACCAATATCTGAACCTTGTATAAACAGTGTCTCTGTCCCAATAGTAGTACCTGTACCCACATCACTGGCTTCATAGAGATAGATATTTTCATGTGAACCAGCACGGGCAGCAAGCAATGAACCTGCTGTGACTACAGTATCTCCTATGGTCGTATCTTGTTCCACCAAAGTGAACGCATGAATCTTATCAGTACCAAAAGGATCATCTAGCAGTGTAGTAAATGTACCGCTACTGTAATCTCCTGAAACATCTGCCCTAAAGACAACGATATCCGTGTTTTGACTCGACAGTGTACTGCTATCGCTACTGGTGAAAGTCTCATTATCCTGTGTTGCAAAGAGTATGTCTCCTGCTTGAAGATTAAATGTATTTGCACCACTTCCCATGGTGATACTTTCTGTCACATAATGCATTCCTCTGACATCTGCACTACCGTCTTGAGTAAAATCATTGAGAGAAAAAGAAATATTAAAATCACCCTCTGTAGTACCAGGTGTCGTACCTGTCTCAAAATCCAACGAAGCACCGCCAAAGCTTAAGATATTTCCAGATGTCCAGCTATCTAAACCGTTTGCACCACTTGGAGAGTTGACATCTCCATCTGTAGATAACAATAGATCAGTATCTGTAATGGGTTTTAGCACATTGATGGTCATAGTACTGTCTGCTGCCGAATCAACCATTCCATCGTTGACACTGAAAGTAAAGCTATCATAATTACCTCCGGCAGCATCTGGTATCGGCGTAAAGGTAAGCAGACCACTGTCGATATCGGCAGCAGTGATCACTTGATCAAGGGTCACATCGGTACCAGAAAGCTGTAATGTACCCACTGTTTCCAATGTTGTGATCTTCACGCTATTGAGAGGATCGCCATCTACATCACTGTAATTAAAATCAGATGTCACAAAAATGTAGGTACTATTTTTTCCTATACTCAGTGTATTGTCTGTACTTGTGGGAGCATCATTTATCGCTACCATAGTAACAATAGAAACCAAATTTGGCGAAGAGGTATCAACACCACCATTAAGTGTACCACCACTATCTGTTATACTACTAATTGTAAATACACGGTCTGAAGTCGTTGGGTTTTCACTACTGTTTCTATAATTAATACTTCCACCAAGGTTTGCTATATTAGCTGGTGTTGCACCAAGTGTTGTGAGGGTTATAGTTGCCGTTGTTCCTACAAGACTCACGCTATAGTCATACCCATTGGTTGCAGATGTACCACTAACCAAGTCGGCTAAAGTAAACGTAGTACCATCAAGAGTGACTAGTTCATAGTTTCCATCTGTCACATTACTCACAGTAAACACTAATTCATCTATGCTTTGCCCAGCTTCTATAGTATCAGGTGTAACAAAACCAAAAAGTTGTACATCTGCATCCCCTTCAGTAAAAGTAGGATTATGTGATAAAGCTGTCAATGTCGGTGCATCGTTTACAGGTGTAATAATCACCGTTGTACTACCAGTCACAGACAATGCCCCACCAGAGCCTTGTGCACCACTGTTCCCATCATCAAACGTCCAGTCTATTTGTGCTGAAGTATCTGGAGCATCACTGCTATTTGCGTAGGCTAAAGATTGTAATGTCTCATTGACCAAAGCTTGGGTGGCATTGGTATTAAAAGTTAAAACCAATGTTCCTGCACTATTTGTAGTGATTACACCTATGTCTGTACCAGATACAGTGAGGTTTCCATTTTCAGTAAGAGTTGCGAGGTTTCCTGTTGATGAAAATGTGTCATCACTGTTTGCTGTACCAGTACGTTCTAAAGTGAGTGTTGCGCCATAAAAATTATCTGCCGCACTTAGTTCAGCATCAAAAATAGTAACGTCACTATCTAAAACAACGGGGCTACCACCTTCTATAAAGGTTGGAGTAGCATTCAGAAAATCTGATTCAAAAGTAGTGTCTAAAGTTCCATCTACATTGTAACGAACTAGTACAAAGTCAAAATCGCCCTCAGTTTCACTAAAACCAGAAATAAGGTACTTCCCATCAGCTTGAATCGTAATATCATGAGCTTGTTCTACTCCAGTACCTACAGCAAGAGTTATGATTCCATCATCACTAAAGCTAGTATCGAGGGTACCATCACTGTTGTAACGGACTATTGCGAAGTCACCATCTGTTCCATTATTGCTTTTACCTACAAGTATAATTTTCCATCATCTTGTAGTACTGCACTATAAGCAGTGTCATTATTACCTATATTTGTAGTAAGTTTTCCATCACCACTAAAAGTAGTATCTAAACTTCCATCTGTGTTGTATCGAAGTAACGCAAAATCATTATCGACTCCATTAAAACTTGTTCCAGATACAAGTATCTTTCCATCAGGTTGTACAAGAACTGTCTGTCCAATGTCATCTCCAATGCCAAAGTCTGTAGTTACTATTCCACTACCATTAAAGTCAGTATCTAATGTTCCATCTGTGTTATATCTAAGAAGAGCTATGTCCCAGTCTGTACCATTAGAAGCATAACCTGTTACTAAAATCTTATCATCAACTTGTAAGCTAAGAGATAGGGCTACATCACTATTTGCACTGATATCTGTATTTACTATCCCATCGCTATCAAAACTACTGTCTAAGCTGCCATCACTATTGTAACGGATGAGAGCAAAATCGGTATTAGTGCCGTTAAAACTATATCCAGCGAGAAGAATTTTTCCATCACTCTGTAACGCAATAGAGTAACTCTCATCATTACCTGCTGTAATATCGGTAGTTACTATACCATCACTATCAAAACTACTGTCGAGAGTACCATCGCTGTTGTAACGCATAAGAAGAAATTCATCACTTGTACCATTAGAACTAAATCCAGAAACAAAAAATTTACCATCTGTTTGTAACGTAATATCATAAGCTATATCATTATTTACTGTAATATCGGTAGTTACTATACCATTGGTTCCAAAACTTGTATCTAAGCTTCCATCTGTATTGTAACGGGTAATAGCAACCTCGTTACTCGTACCATTAAAACTGTATCCAGAAACGAGAACCTTACCATCGTCTTGCAAAACAAGTGCGTAAGCGCTATCTTCACTTGAACCAATATCTGTCGTAACTATCCCATCTCCTACACCAAACGTCGGTGCATCATTCACAGCATCTACTGTAATAGTAACCGTATCTGTATCAACCCCCAGTGATGCATCCATAATCTCAGCTATTTCTGCTGCAGTTAATGCACTATCATAGACACGTGCATCATCTATCATACCATCGAAGAAAAATTGTGTTTCATCAGAGTCAGCATGACGACCAATAGTTGAGTTAGTTAGTGTTCCTCCTGCTATAGCAGGAGCGGTATAACTAATAGAGTTCGTCACTGTAGCATTGGCAACTACCACACCATCTAAGTATAAAGTTTGTTCATTATTCGTGTCATCAAATGTATAAGCAACATGATGCCAACCTGTTCCAGATATCGCCGTATTGCTCTGCAATGTAATCCAGTCAGTATCGTCCCCGTTGATATTTCCTTGATAAAATATCCCCTGCAATCCATCACTTGTATCCCAGTCACCTGCTCTTAATATAACTGAATCACCTAATGAGATGACCTCACCTACTTCAGCACCGGTAAAGTTAATCCATGCAGACAGTGTGACATCGGTGGGTTCACCATATAGACCGTTTATTTCTACTCCGTCACTCAAGGTAGTATCATCAAAACTAAGTACATCCCCTCTCGTTACGTCATTGACCTGCGTTGCTCCTACTACAGTACCATCATAAGAGATACCCGCACCGCTATCTTCCCCGAGATTGGTCAAGTTGTCAAATGTATAAGCACCTATAAGATTGGTGTCATCATGGGTCTCGATATGAAGTGATACCGAACCATTAAAGTCTGCATCGGGAGTAAAACTCAAACCATCTAGCGCCGTGCTGATATCGGCTAAGGTACCTGTGAAAGTCATAGTACTACTTACGTTACTGCCACTGACAAACGTAAGTCCTGTCGTTCCCGATAAATTTAAAATACCATCATTGACACTAAGACTTGTTTCCAGCAGACCTACACCTACATCCGCATCGGAGATAGAGATAAGGTTTCCATTGGCTGTATTAAATACCAATGCAGTATCTTCATCTGTATGCTCTACAGGTGTATATGCAAGCTGCACATCATCAAAATCAACATTGGCGACACTTGCAGGGTCACCAATATTATAAAACTCTATAGTTAAGGCATCTCCGTAATTCGCAGAGTATGTTGCCAATGTAGAAGCATCAAGGTTTAGTGTTGCTTCCACAAAAGAGTCATTGGCAGGGTCAAAATCCGCATTGGAGACAGAACCCAAAAGCTGACTTCCTCCATACAAACGCATCTCCCAACCACTGGCATCTTCTGCTAGAGATTCATCTCCTACCATAGCTGTAAGCGTATAGCTTCTGTCTGCTTCAAAGGTTTCTGTAAGTACCTGTGAAATAGTTGCTCCAGCAGTACTTGCATCAATATAAGCAACATTTTCTCCATCAATGACTGAGGGATCACTATATGCAGGAGAGTCAATATTCCATACACCCGTAGAAGCAGTCGTTGTCCATCCACTAATGGTATCCATAGTCACATCACCATCAGCCAAAACATCTGCTTCAAAACTTGGGTTGGTGATGGCGACTGATACTGTTTGTTGCAACTGTATCTCCGGTGGTGTATCGGCTGCCTGAAGCTCCCATGCAAGTTCAAGACCATCTCCCCCAAGACCTTCTGTACTCCCTACTGCCGCAGTCACATCAAAAGTCAAGGTTGTATAGGTACCGTTCACCTGCACAGAGCCTGCAGCAGCACCAAGTGATGGGTCTGCATCTGCCTCACTCGTATTAGAAACAACATCTCCAACCGTACGATAAAAACTGTCTGGTGTCACATTTAAATGACCCACACCTGCCAGTTGCGTTAAAGTAGCACCTGCTGTTGTCACTGTCCATTCAGAAGAATTAGATAACCCACCCCCCAGATCCACCAAGTCTATCAATATGAAGAATAGGATTTACCACTGCGGTATCAAAAGTGAAAGTAACCGTAACCGTTTGTGCATCATCTGAAGCTTCAGGGGTATCATCCCAAAGTATTTCCATGTAAACAGAGTCTGCACCCTGCACATAAGCATCAGAGAAAAATACATTGGTCGTCAGGTTGTCGGCAGTGACATTTTGTACAATTGTGCCTGCTGGCGCAGAAAATGACATATCGACCGTCACAGGTAAAATAGTTGCCGTGGTTGTACTGCTATAAGGTTCCGTTGTCGTCCATGCTCCAGTAAGATTTTCAACCGTTAGAAGTTCATTCCATGCATTCTGAACCGCATCGGAGACTACTACAGAAGTGTCAATCACACCTACTGAATACTCTAAATCCCAATCTCCGTCTAAAAGTGCATTTCCTGTTTTATCTGTTGAGCTGGCGACATCAGCACCTGTCAAGGTTGCCAAAGTATCCGTTAAGGTTACCCCCATCACTATCTAAAGAGACATCACATCCATACAGTAAGATATCTGCATCTTCTGAAAGTGCATCTGACCAAGAAGATATGGCCTCACTGTTCTCTAAAATATCATCATTTTCCAACCATGTATCACCCAATGAAAAAGCGCCATCACTCCCATGGGAGATAACATGAATAGCATCCAAATCCGTATAATTAGACAATATCTCTGAAACCTGTTCCACTCCATTCTCTTCGGCATCAAGTACTACCACTTCAATGGTTCTTGTCTCATCACTCGGCTCTAGCCCATCAATAAGTTCTTGGTAGTCTGTAACATCAGAATTTACCAAGACAAGTTCTGTACGTGGTTCATCTGTTGTGTCACTCACCTCTAATAAAGAAGTGTCATCTACAATGTCTATAGATGTTTCATCTTGCACAAGTACAACTTCATCAACGGTTAGCTCTATATCAGTTGTCTCTACAGTAGGAGTATTTTCTACTGTATCATCTTGAATCAGTACTGTATTTTCTCCCGAAAGTTCTGTATCTATGGTCTCTTCAGTTTCAGGTGTTTCATCTAAAACTTCAACTTCAGGGGATTCACTATCGTTTGCAGTAGTATTAGTCTTACTTTCAGTTCCTTCTGACTCTGGACTATCCTCAGTAGAAGCTGCATCTTCTGTCATTGATGTGGTTTCTGTGTCATTAGAGACATCTATTGTACTGTTTGCTGTCTCTTCTTCATACGTTGTCTGTGCATTTTCTACAAGGGTATCACCCTCTGCAGTAATGTCCTGTACATTATCTGTCGGGATAATCACATCTGCACCAGGAAGATCTGCTGCCATCATAAAACGTGGTTCCAATACTTCAATTAAAACTGAAGGTCGCTTTAATTTTTTTGCAGGCAGAATCTTTTTAGTCATGGCGTGACGTTACTCCCTGCTTAGAAGATAATGCATCTTTTTCAGTGAACTTCAAATCACAACGCAAGCCTGCAGCTATTTTATACTCAGGGTTGGGTAAAAGCAAACGTACACCAAAGGTACCACTTGCTGCATCTATCACTTCATCTACCTGTGAAACTTTCACTTCCCAACCTTTGCCAGCATTTTTATCTGTACATACTCTAGCATGCATCCCTACTTTAATAGTATTTTTTTGTGCCACGGGTACGATGAGTTCAACATATAAAGGATCAAGCTGTGCTAAACGTATCACAGGATCATCATCTATATACTCACCTATAGTTTTAAAACGTTCCATCACAACACCATAAAAAGGTGCATGTATCGTTCTGTGTGCAAGTCTGGCTTTGGCTTGTTTTAACTTATTCTGGGCAAGCATCTGTTTTTCTTTAGCCTGCAAGAGTTTAATTTCTGCAAGCTGAGTAGTTACCTTGGCTTTGTCATAATCGTGAAGAGAAAACGCTTTGTCATCATATGCATGTTTGGCTCGATCTTCTTCTCTTTTGGCATAAGTAAGATTTACTTTTTATAACGATATTTCCGAAATATCTGACGCTTGTTTACTTGCTAAGGCAACAGTTGCCTGTTCAACCTCATCATCCAAGACAGCAATAACAGCACCTTTTTCAACAAAGTCATTACGGTCAACCATAATACGATGGATAACCCCGCGGTCATTAGACCCAAGATCTGCCACATTACTTGGTATGACAACACAATCAAACGTATCTGTTGTCATATTCATATCAGCCATACTTAAAGAAGGTACGATGACTAACAATATAGCTATTTTACGATACAAACGTATTAAAAAAATCTTATGCATTCTTTCCCTTATCTTTTTATATTCTATCTCATAGTATCTTTATCAAAAATAAATCATATATGTCTTATTTTCATTTATGATAAAAATGTCTCAAAAAGAGTTGATTAAAGCGCAATGCCAACTGTTTTGCTACAGATAATTTTCCATGATTTAAACGTACATACACGCGTCCACCAATCTGACTTTTATGTATATTTTTTGGCATGACCAAATCTATCTCAAAGACAGGTGTTAACAATTTTGTTGCACTTTTATCCCTTCGGTCTACAGGGAATATGCCTCCGCCAGCTGTACCCAGTACGGCACTTGCCAAATGTCCTGTTGCTTGAGGGGTTTGACGGATAATCTCACTTCTATAGGTCTGCGATATGTCATTGGCAAACTTACAGTCAACCTCCGTCTCATAACTTTCTAACAACCCTATACGTGCTTGGGGTACCACTGCTTTGATCATGAGTTTCTTATCATTAATAATGTACCCTAAAGTATCCCCTTGATGCACATATTGCCCTCTCATATCTTCTGTACTAGAGGCTATAAATTTTCCCTTACTCATACTTTTTATCTCTAAATCATTTATCTTCTGTTTCAACGCCTTATATTGATCATTTGCTGCATCTATATCATCTTTAAGCATTGCGGCTTTCGTCCGATTCTTTCGCTCTTCAGAAAGATATTCTGCTTGCAACTCATTCAGATGATATTTGAGTGCTTTATACTCCGACAACAAGGTATCATCATGTAGCTGAATTAAACTCTGATTTACATCAACTTGTGTATTGGAAGGAACAAATACTTTTTCGACAAAACCCGATGTGCCTGCAGTTACCTGTGCATCACCATCTGTCCAAACTACCCCTTCTGTATAGGTAATCAGCGACACCGGTATGGAAAGCAATATAACGATAATAACACTCCCAAACAACACAACCCCAATAGCCCTTGCGCGATGCAAACTAAGTGATTCATTAAAGAGAAGGAATTTTATACCTTTAATCAAAGGTATAATCAACTGCATAGTCAACGTCCATGTCGCGAGTGCTACACCTATCACTAAAAAGTTATCTACCAAATAAAGTGCGATGCTAAACATAATCATAAAACGGTATACCGGTGCAGCAAAACCATAAAAAAGAAACCATTTCTATTCCCCCACTGCAGTAACCGGGCTTTGTACATTTGAGATCTTTAAAATATACTTCTGTATCAAGTAATAATAATAACGCTTGGCACGTGTAGCAAGATTGGGGATTTCCAACCAATCTTCAAAAACAAAATAACCATCATAACGCATGAGTGGATTTCCATTAAACAACAGCGTAGAAAAAGTAGCAATAATAATAACATTAAGTGCCATATCCTTTACGATACCAGGTTCTACAGCCAACCATAAAAAAAGTGCCAACGAGGCAAGAAAAAGTTCTACAAAAATACCTGCTGCACCTACAGCCATGCGTCTCCACTTATTGCCAAAGGTATATGAATCTGTAGCATCTACATAAGGTACAGGCATAAATATCAGTAGATTAATGCCCATTTCACTAACTTCTCCACCCCAAGTTTTTAATGCAAGCCCATGACCAAGTTCATGCATTGCCTTAATAAAAGGGTAGATTAACCACATTGCCAATAACTGTCCAGAAGAAATATCCAGTGACAACATTGCATTTTTCAATTCACCTGCATGTGTCAACCCTAGTAACAGTGCAAGCATAAGAGTCAACGCCCAAATCCAAAGTCCCCACGTAGAAAAAAGTATTTTTCCTAAAGGGGCCAATGCATTTAACAACTTATCGGGATTTAATAAAGGAAGTTTAATTGAAAGTGGGTTCATATAGGAACGTTGACGTTTTTTCTTTTTTGAAGCTTTGTATTGATGAAACACATCTTGTGCATTCACCGGTAAACCACCTTTAAGGACTTCTGCAGCATCAAGTTGCCCCAATAGACCTATAACATCTTCTTGTGTAAAAGGATAGTCATTTTGTGTTTCATTCGCATGATCAAGTATCTCTTCTAAAGTCAGGTCACCATCAAAACGTCCCAAGATTGCATACGCATGTTCATTAAATCGTAAATATTGTTTTGAGGAATGATCATGTAAGACATACCAACGCTCGCCACGATACACATGAGGGATAACCTCAACATGTCCACGTAATTGCGGTTTTAAATGTGCAACATACTGCCATAATGGATGTGTAGTCATTTAAATACTCCTACAGTCCCAAAGACCAAAACCATAAACGGATACGATCCAATAGTGTATGAGACAGTACCCACAGCACATTTTCCTCACCTACATTTACTTTAGCAATACCTTGCATACCTGGTTTAAGTTTTGTCTCATTGCCATCAGTAAGTTTGGCTTCAACTCGAAAATAGTTACCGCCATTGGCAACAGTAGAAATAGGAATAATACGTGAAATAGATATATCCAATGCATCATATGGTAAACCTACCAAACGTAAAGAGCCTTCCTCTTTTACTGTCAATTTTGAGATATCTTCATCTTCCACATTCAAAATAACCCTATAATTACCAAGAGGAGAAACTTTAAAAAGTGCCTCTCCCTTCTCAACAGGTGCCCCCAAAGGCTGACTCAAATCACCCGATACAACAATACCACTAAAAGGTGCTTTTATAGTACTTCTCTCCACCTTTTCCTCTACAAGGTCTATGCGTGCATTCACTTGAGAAATTTGTGCAGAGAGTATACTTACTTTTGCACGTTCTCGCAGTGCCAATGCTTCTCTGTACTCCTTTTTGATCTTCCCACGTTCACTTACAAGCTTACGGTATTCCAGTTTGAGATCATGGTCTGCCAACTGTACCATCACTTCTCCTGCATCAACCTTTCCACCTGCACGTACATTTGCCTTTTCAATAAATCCATCATAAGGTGCCACAATCACTTGCTGTATTGCACCTTCTAATGTAGATTTTGCATAGATATAATAAGGTATTTTCACAATAAGCAGTGTGATGAGCAGTGTCAATATACTAGCTAAAAGAAGTTTGAACCTAAAATGCCCTTTCCCAAATAGCCATCGTAACTTCTGTTTTATATTTTGAAATACTTTTGTAAACAAAGTATCTTCCTCTTTTAGCTTAAAGGCTAAAACTGAACTTAACAACTCACTGCTTCGTTGGAGTACTTTATATTCATCATTTCTAAATGGTTTGTTTTTAGACCGCATCAATAAAAGTGTGGCAAAAACTGTTTCCTCTTTTTCTAAAGGAATCGTCATTATTGAAGCATCCTCATTAAGTCTAGACAATGTCTGATGTTTTTGTATCACACAAGACGCTATATCATCTACTTTAGGATATATAATACTTTGTTTCTGATCAGAAGCTTCTTCCATAGCAAGCTCCATATCTCGTACCATAGAGGTACGCGAATCAAAACGAAGTTGATGAGAAAGTCCCAAAATATGTACATTTAAACCATCAACTTCACCCAGACCAACCCGTGTACAATGAAAATACTCCGCAAAAAAATTGGAAATGTGATACGCTGTCAACGCCATAGGTTCATCTTTCAAGCCTATTTCTATCATACTATGAATAAATTGATTTACATCTCCCATCTCTTCAGAGCTTGCTTCCAATGTAGACTCAAGCCAGGTAACACCCCACTGAAACAATTGTAAAACTGCTTTTTTCTGTTCTTCTGAACGTACTGCCTGTAAAAAACAACCGCACCTATAACTTCGTTATTTTTATGTAAAGGTAGTGTAATAGTATCACATACCATAGCACTGCTATCTAATGTACACGTTAATTTTGATACCATACTCTTACGACCAGACACGACATCTCGTGCCAGTTCATAAAGTTTAGTATCCATACCCTCCCAACTACTCTCAGAAGACCACTTTGTGACCATTTCTAAAATATCATCATTTTGTTCATTTTGTAAAAAAACTGCACTAATTCTCACATCAGAAATCATTTTACATTGCCATATAAGCCAACGAGATGCAACAGAAGAGAAAGAGTGTAATGAAATATCTTCAGAAGTAATTTATGACATGATGTATCATTTCCTTAATATTTATTTCAAGATACAGTCTGCCATTAAAAGATTTATAGCAACCTGGCAATCTTTATCTAAAGACCCATAGTTTAGCTTGAATATAAAAAGGTATTATAGCACATAAATGTTGTCCAAATGTTATTGTAAATCATTTACAAGTTTTAGGTTTTGTAGATATATGGATTATTATATGTAGAAGATACTCTACTAAATTGGAAGAAATTTATTTTGATGGGGTATGTGCAATGAGGAAGTTTACTTCAAGTAAATGACTGAATGAAGTATACTTCATCCAATCAAATATAGAGTAAAATAGAAAAACTAGTTCATTTGTGCAGCAACTTCTGCTGCGAAATCTTCTTCTTCCACTTCAATACCTTCACCCACTTCAAGTCTAACGAAGTTTGTGATTTCGGCTTTTCCACCTGATTTTTCTGCAAAGTGCTCAGCAACTGTTTTGCTGTCATCCATTACAAATTTTTGGTCAAGAAGACATTGCTCTTGATCAAGTGTTGTGTTGTCAGAGATAAATCTTGCGATTTTACCTGGAAGGATTCTGTCCCAGATTTTTTCTGGTTTACCTTCTGCTGCAAGTTCAGCTTTAAGTGCCACTTCTACCTCTGCCATAACTGTGTCAGTAATTTGACTCATAGAGATGTACTTTGGTACATTTTTAAGAGGTTTACCAAGTCTTACAAGCTCTTCATTCTCTTTTTCGATAGCTACGATTCTACCTTTAGTCTCATCTGCTACATACTCAGCATCAAAGTCTTTGTAAGAAAGTGTTGTTGGGCTCATTGCTGCAGCGTGCATTGCGATCTCTTTAAGTACTGGAGTCATCGCTTCAGCAACATCTGCTGATTCACATTTTGCTTCAATAATTACACCATTTTGCTTGTTAGAGTGAACATAGCCGTTTACAGCTGTATTCTCATCTGCATCAATAAGCTCAGAACGTCTCACAACAAGTTTTTCACCGATAGTAGCTACTTGCTGAGAAAGGTACTCTGCAAATGGCTCACCATTGATAGTAGATGCATTGATTGCTTCTGCATCTGCAAGACTATTGTCAAATGCGTGGTTTACAACATCTGACATAAGTGCTACAAATTTGTCGTTTTGAGCAACAAAGTCTGTTTGAGAGTTAATCTCAACGATAACAGCTTTTTTACCTTCAACTTTAACACCGATAGCACCTTCAGCAGCTACTTTACCAGCTTTTTTAGCTGCAGCACCCATACCTTTGTCACGTAACCAAGCTACTGCTTTATCCATGTCTCCATCAGACTCAGCAAGTGCTTTTTTACAATCCATCATTCCAGCATCAGTCATCTCTCTGAGTTTTTTAATGTCTTTAGGTCCGAAGTTTGCCATAATTACGCCTTTGCCAATTCTTTTGCAGATGCTACAGCGTCTTTGAAGTCGCCTTTGAAAGAGTATTTGTCTTCCATAACTTGAATCTGTGCTTCTGTCATGTTTGCTACATCATCAAATGTGTAGAAACCTTCGTCATTGAGTTTTCCTTGGTATACTTTACCAACACCAACGATTTTAGTAAGGTCATCACCTTTTTTCTCTTCTTTTGCTGCTTTAGGTGCAGGAGCTGCTTTTTCTTCTACAAGTTTAGCTACTTCAGTTTCAGTTGCTGGTGCTGCTGCTTCTTCAGCCGCTGCTTCAGCCATTACAGCTTCCATTTCACCTGCTGCTACTTCTTCTGCATTATCACCGTTAGCTTCAGCGTATGCTGCTTTACCTTCGATAATCGCTTCAGCCATCTCTTTACAGAAAAGGTTGATTGAACGGATTGCATCATCATTTCCTGGAATTGGGTAATCGATAACATCTGGGTCACAGTTAGTATCAAGTGGTGCTACAACTTTCATTCCCATTCTTTTTGCTTCTTTTACTGCGATGTGTTCTTTAACAGCATCAACAACAAACATCAACTCTGGAAGTTTTTTCATGTGTCTGAAACCTTCTAGGTATGAAGAAAGTTTTTCTTTTTTTCTTAAAAGCATCAATGCTTCTTTTTTTGTAAGCATATCAAGTTGACCATTCTCTTCCATTTGCTCGATGATTTCGAGTTTTCTGATAGATTTTTTCATTGTTGGGTAGTTTGTTAACATTCCACCTAACCATCTTGTTGCAACGTAAGGCATACCACATCTCTCAGCGTGCTCTTTTACTGCTTGACGTGCTTGTTTTTTAGTTCCTACGAAAAGTACTGTTTGTCCTTCTGCAGCTGCGTCTCTTACTACGTTGTAAGTATATTTGAAGTATCTAAGTGTTTTTTGAAGGTCGATAATATAGATGTTTTTTCTTGCACCGAAAATGAATTTTTTCATTTTTGGATTCCATCTTCTAGTTTGGTGTCCGAAGTGTACTCCACACTCCAATAGGTCTTTCATTGTTACCATTTTGTCTCCTTGACATTATAATCATAATAAAATTTTCCATGCACATTATGCATAAAAATTTCGTTAAAAGCACATTGCTTCATCACTAGGTTTAATCCGCTGTAGTCCTCAATGTTTATGCTATACAAGCATCACACAACCGTGCAAGGAATAACTACATGTGTATTTTCCATTACTCTCAAAAGAATAAGGAACGCGATTATACCGAAATGTTTTTTAAGATTTTATAAAAGTGGAGGAATTCAAGATATTATTGGCGTTTTATAACCCGATAATATCTTGGTATACAAGAGATAATAAGCATATATACTGCTGCAAGCGCAGCAAATATTGTGACAAATTTAATCTTCAAAAGTGAGATTAAGAACACTACCAAGGCAAGCAGTATAATCTCTACGGCAAGATAAACTTTTGGTTTATTATTACGTCCTTTTTCTCTTCTGTCACGTTGACCGATACCTGTAATATGTGTAAACATAGTAACTCCTTTAAAAGGTCCTTTATACTAGTATACCCTTATTTTTGTAACGTTTCAAGTTTTTCTTTAACATCCTCTACATGCCCTTTAACCCGTACCTTATCCCATGCTGCAGCTACTTTTCCTTCAGGATTGATGATAAATGTTGAACGAACCACACCCATATACTCTTTACCCATAAACTTTTTAAGTTGCCATACACCAAAGGCATTACAAAGCTCTTTATCTTCATCTGCAAGCAGTGTAATTTTAAGATCTTTTTTCTCTATAAAGTTTCTATGTTTTTTAGGAGAGTCAGGACTGACACCAAGTACGATGGCATCTAATCCCTCAAAATCAGGAAGTGCTGCTGTGAAATCACATGCTTCAGTTGTACATCCGGGGGTATTGTCTTTTGGATAAAAGTAGAGGACTACCCATCTGCCTTTAATATCTCTAAAACATATCTCTTCTTCATCTTGATTTGGCAGACAAAAGTCTGGTACTGCATCACCTACTTGTAACATTAACTATCCTTGTATAGATTTTTTGATAGTATAACAGAATGAATATAGAAAATGAACAAAACAAAGAAAAATTACTTGCAGATATAGAGAAACTCATCGCTTATGGAAGAGATGAACCTACTATGAATCCTGCTCTTTTGGAATACCTCTCCATAGCAGACCTCACAAATACAAAAGCCAAACTTTTGGAACGTGTGGGGACGCTCAGTGAAGAAGACAAAGCATGGTTAGAGCAGTTTAAGAGGTATAAATAAACATACTATTTCGTTTTACATACCTCTTCATTACCACGCAAATCGATAGATTTGTCAAACTCAATGTTATACTTTTTAAGAATATTACTCTGCTTGGCTTTTGCCTCTTCACGATTTATAATCACTTTGACCCCATCTTTATCTTCAAGAACCAAATACTTATCGGTAACGGCATTAACCTTTTCATAAAACTCTTTAAAGTTTTTGAATGTTTGTCCATTGACTTTATCTATGGGCCACATCCCAAAGTCATTGTCTCCTATACTCATATCTGAAGCCAATACCTTAAGAAGCACAACCACTTCACTCTTATCTTCCTCTTGCCATTTAGATGCCAAATACGAGAGTTTTAGACGATTTCTGCTTGTAGAGAGTATAAGATTTCTAGTCAACGGAGAAAAGATATAGCCACCCAATATAAAATAGGTAGGCATCGTATCATAACGTGTTGTTTTGACCAAATACATATCATCTGCTGTGTTTTTAAGAAGTGCCTCGACATGCATAGGCTTTTTATCTCGTATAATATCGAGTCCAACACGCTGACCCATTTGATAGGCATCGATAAAATAATGAAAATACGTATACTCATGCTGTCTGAATTCTACTGTACCATCATCTTCTATGTTGTGTCCATCTACTGCTGTGAGAATATCACCTTCTTTGAGTATACCATTAAGCGTTGAGTTATGTACCACTTTATTGATGAGTTTTCCTGAGATATTATCGTCCAAGCCATAGTAACTTCGTATAGCAGGATTTTCAAGTTTTTGTGTACCTAAGCCGATATCTGCCATACCATCATAACGACCATCTTTCATATCATCAATAAAATGTTTCACCATACTCACAGGCACCAAATAGCCAATATTTTGTGACTTCGTAATCACTTGCATCACCACACCTACTATCTTACCGTTTGAAAGTGCTGGACCTCCAGAGTTTCCAGGGTTTACTGCGGCATCTACCTGCACAGCTAAAAAAGATTCACCACTGTGTGCATAGACATGATGTTCCACACGTGAAACTACTCCGATGGTAGCAGAAAGTGTAGAACCTCCCATAGGGTAACCATAGACAACTATCTTCTGTTCTACTTCAGGCAGAGAACCAAAGGTTAAAGGTGTTACCCCCTTAAAGAATGCCTCCTCTTCTACTTTAAGCAGTGCCAAGTCTGCTTGGTGTGATACCGCATAGACTTTAGCGATATAGCGTTTTCTCTGTCCGTAACGCTGTACTTCTATAAAGGCTTGATTGGCAACCACATGGGCATTGGTTAAGATGTACCCACCTTCTATAATGGCACCAGACCCTGTACTGCTTCGCATAGAGCTAGACCATGGAGCTTGGTAGTTGGGTAGTTGTGCGGTGGTATATATCTTGACGATGGCCTGTTTGGTGCTATCTTCAGAGTGCGTTTGCGCAGTTAAAAAAAGTGTACTTAATAATAGTGTCAATAATAACTTCATGTGGATTCCTTATACTTCTCTGCATCTATGCAAGATATATTACGTTTTTTTGCTTCTTTCATCATAAGACCAGCTTCTTGCGAGGAGAGTAGATTTTTCTCTTCATCATAGAGTTTCGCTGAACATACACCACAAGAAGGGCTTCTGTCTTTTCCTATCACTAGGTCAATATCTGGATGTGCATCAAAAAATGTATGGGCATAGTCTATCACAGGCTTGGACAAATCTTCCCCTGTTTCATTGGAAATCGCTTTATCACCATGGGAAGTACGTATGAGATCCATGGTAAGACGTGGCGTTCCAAAAGCATACTCTTCTGGACAAAAAGGGATAAGTCTATCCCCTTGTAGTTGCGCTATAAGCATATCATTTTTATTATCAGTTGCATCATAACGGCATTTTTCACCTAAAAGGCAGGCAGAGATTGCAATTGTTTTCATTACACCATAAAGAGTAAAATATAGACCCAAATACCAGTAATTGCAGTCGCCACTATCCATATAAAAGCACGTACCCCTGCTTTTCTGTGTGCTTTTGAGTAGAGTCCTGGGAGGGTATGGGCTTTACTGTCTTTTCTCGCAGTAATGAGGGTATGTGTCCAAACAATAAAGCCGATAATAGCTACAGCGATATGAAAAATAAGTACATAAAAAGCATAGTTATGTGAAACAGAAGAGCCTTGAACAAAACCTTCATATCCACCACCCAAACGCACACCATACTCAAAATACCCTACAACAATCACTGCAACCACATAAATAAATGTTTGCGTAAAGGCGTGGGCACGATAGTTTCTCTTTTTAGCAAATGAGATAGCTATCGCTACAAGCAGTGGTAAAAGTGCCACCATAATCATGACAAAATCCATAAAAAATGGTGCTCTTGTACCTAAAAATCCTGGTTGAAACATATAATCCATGAGACAATCTCCCTACAAAATAATTGTAACACTATAGCAAAGCTATATAAAAATTACATATTTTAACAAATAACAATAGATTTTACTTCAGTAAACTCTTCAAGTGCCCATTTAGGACCTTCACGCCCTACACCAGAGAGCTTTGAACCACCATAAGGTTGTACATCAAAACGCAATGTTGGTATGTCATTAATGACGACACCACCACACTGGGCATCATCTATAAATGCCTGAGTCATACGCAAGTCATTTGTAAAGATAGAGAACTGCAACCCATACGGAGAGTCATTCATCTTTTCTACAGCTACTTCATAACTTGGTACAGAGACTAAAGATACGATAGGTGCAAAGACCTCTTCACAGATGATTTTCATCTCATCTGTCACATCTGCCATAACTGTAGGAGCGAAGATACCATCTATCTCTTTACCTCCTGCTATCACTCTTGCACCTTCATTTTGTGCCGAGGCTACCCATGTTTTTGCTCTGTTTTTAGACTCTTCATCGATGAGAGGTCCCATAAACGTCTCTTCCTCATAAGGAGAACCCACCTTAAGCAGCGTTGTCTCTTTGGCAATGAGTTCTGCAAACTCCTCATACACCTCTTCATTCACATAAATACGCTGTAGTGAAATACAAACTTGTCCAGAGTTATAAAATGCCCCAAAAGCACAACGTTTTGCTGCAACTGCAAGGTCAGCACTTTTGTCTATGAATGTTGCTGCATTCCCACCAAGTTCAAGACTCACTTTTTTAATACCTGCTTGTTTGGTAATGATATTTCCTACAGGTACAGACCCCGTAAATGAAATGACTCTAGGAATGTCAGATTTCACCAAAGTAGATCCTACTTCAGCATCACCGTAGACTACAGAGAGAGCATCTTTGATGGCATACTCAGAGTCTACAAAAAGTTTGGCAAACATATACGCTACCATCGGTGCCTCTGGTGTTGGTTTAAGCACCACAGTATTCCCTGCACCAAGCGCTGGGGCTATTTTATGTGCAACAAGATTCAGTGGAAAGTTAAAAGGAGTAATACACGCTACAACACCCACAGGTTCACGTCTATAATATGCCAATGTTTTTTTACCACTTGGCATGATATCTGTAGGAATGGTCTCTCCATGAAGGTTGGCAAGTTCCATTGCAGTAACTCTTATAGTCTCCACACAACGCTCTACTTCGATACGCGAAAAAGCAATAGGTTTTGCCACTTCACGTGCCAACATCATCGCAAACGACTCTTTCTCCTCAGCCAATCTTTTCGCTACATTTTCAAGCCATAAGATACGCTGAGATAAAGGGGATTTTGCTGCTTCTTTGGCAACACGCTTTGCAATGTGCAGTGCCATGATAGTATCATCTGCATCACATACAGGAGCTGTACTTACTACTGTACCATCAAATGGACTTCTGCGTTCCTGTAACTTCTCTTTTGTCTCTTCATTTGAGCCAAAAAATATCTTAGCCTCTGCTACGTCTGATGTGTTGTCAAATATTCGAAACATGTGTGCCCTTATTAGTTTTATAATTATAATGATTATAACAAATTGAGGGTATATCTTTTATGAAGTAATTTTAAAAATGTAAATTATGAGAAAGAAGTGTTCAGAAAGAAGCAATCCTTCTTGAGGATTGCTTGATATTAAGTCATTTTATTTTGAAATTGTTTTTACTGAATCATTTGTATTTGTAGCTACAGAGTTTACTGAATCAGATGTACTTATTGAAACTGATTTAACAGATGTCGAAGCATTGTCATTTACTGATTTTACAGATTTGCTTGTGTCATTTGAAACTGTTTTAACAGAGTCATTTGCATTTGTTGCTACTGATTTTACAGAGTCAGCTGAGTTATTTGAAACAGACTTTACAGAATCTTTTGAATCGTTAGATACAGTTTTTACAGAATCAGCAGAATCATTTGATACAGTACTTACAGTACTATTTAAATCATTTGATACATGTTTTACAGAATCTCTTGAGTCATTAGAAACAGTTTTTACTGTGTCAGATGTGTCTTTAGAGACAGCCACTGCAGAATCTTTCATCTCTTTAGAAGCGATTGTTGCAGAATCTTTAAGATCTTTTGTTGTGTTAGTCATCGCATCTTTTGTATCTGTAGATACAGAAACTACAGTGTCTCTAGAGTCAGTTGATGTTGCTACTTCAGATGTTTTAAGATCATCAGACACTTTTACAGAAACATCTTTACCATCTTTACTTACTGTAGTCACAGTTCTTTCAGCTGATTTAGTTGTTTCAACTGCACCATCTTTAAGCCCAGTAAGTGTATCTTTAGCATCTTTACTCATGCTAATGATTGTATCTTTAAAATTTTTAACCATTGAGTTAAAATCACCATCATTTTTTACGCTCTCAGTTACTGCTTTAGTCTCTACTTTTGGCGCTTCTTCGGCGTGAATGCTTGTCAATAATGCAGCTACTGCTACAGAAGTTGTAATAATTTTGTTCATGTTTGTATCCCTTTTGTTTTTTGAATATGTAATAATAACCAAAAAGGGTTAATTAATAACTTAAACTTATTATATTAAATACTTTTACTTATGTTATTTAAATACTAGATTATCAAAACCTTCATATTTTGAAAAAGAAAGTTGATACAAACTCGCTAGTAAATTTGGAGAAATCATACTTAATTCTTCAAAAACACTATTTTGTATGGATGTTTGTTCTAAAGTACTTATTACATCATCTAAAACCTTTGGCAAAGATTCACAAAGTAACTTAAATGCCATACTCTCACCAGTGACAATTTCATAAAACTTGTCTATAGAGGCACGTCTAATATATTCATGTTTACGAGACAGACCATCCAATGAAACCTGCCAAGGTATATTTTGACTCTTTTTCGCAATAATTTCTACTAACATACATCTATTCTGTGCATCATCAAGTAACATACCTTGCATTTTCATATAGGTTTTTTGCGAAGAGGAGGAGTTCATCGTATTATGTTTATTTTTCATCTCTACATAAATTTTTTCTTTTTTATTTATAAGATCAAAACCATAATCTGGCACTTCCCAATCACTATCAATATACTTAAAAATATTTTGATGAAAATAGCCAATATGATTTGTATTGGATTTATCCATCTGGCGGATAATTTCAAGTTCGATAGTTTCTTCCAAGCTTTTCCCATAAATTTTACTATCAAACGTAAGCTTTATAGGGTCAATCAAGTTTTTATTAAACTTTTTCAAATCAATAGTAAAACGATATTTTTCTACTGTCTCTTTAACATGCGTAAACAGATCCTCATCACCAATAAAACCTAAATTATATTTTGGCATTTTCTAACTTTTCAATTTGATTGAGTGCTTTTATAAGCGAAGTACCTAGTGCAAAAGCCAAATTTACAGGAACTGCATTGCCTATCTGCTTGTATTGCTGTGTCATTGAACCTTCAAATATCCACTCATCAGGAAATGTTTGTATTCTCGCATATTCACGTACTTGAAACGGACGTGTTTCTTCAGGATGACAACGTTCAGTTTGTTTCTGTGCGGGGGAACAAGTAAGCGTAAGACATGCTTCATCCCATGCTATGCGCCTAGCAATACCTGTCTTTCCTCCACCCAAATAAAAACTTTTCATCATATACTCTTTTTGAAGCTTCAAAGGTAAATCTCTCCAATACCCACCAGCAGGTACAAGATCAAGTACTTTTTTCTTTTTTTCAGGATACTCTTGTCCTTGTGACAGAGGAACATCACAAGTAAAAAGTTCCCCTTTTTTGAGTGCATCTTTTAAAGTATATAACTTTTCACTGGCTGTTGGCCATTCAAATGTTACTTTGGAGGCATACTCTTTTTTAATACCTACAATAAACACTCTTTCGCGCTTTTGTGGCACATGATAATGAATTGCTTTAAGGACTCTAGGCTCTAATACTTTATAGCCCATAGACTCAAAAACCTCAACCATCGTTTGTAAGGTACGCCCTTTATCGTGTGAAAAAAGACCTTTTACATTTTCTGCTAAAAAGAGTTTAGGTTCACTCTCTTTAAGCGCACGTGCAAACTCATAAAAAAGTGTTCCACGGGTATCTTCCATCCCCATCTTTTTACCTGCATAAGAAAATGTCTGACATGGAAACCCTCCTGTAAGTACATCTACTTTGCCTCTATAGGGTTTAAAATCAATCTGACCTACATCACCATGTATGACATCCCAATGTGGTCTGTTCTTTTTGAGTGTTTGCGTGGCATAACGGTCAAAATCATTGAGTAAAAGATGATGCAACCCAGCTTTTTCCATGCCTAGAGCCATACCGCCTGCACCTGCAAAGAGTTCTATGCTTTGGTATACACGTAAAGGTTGCATGAGTGATACCAAATGGTTTGATAGTTCTATAGTAGATTGTGACTCACCCATAATATCCCTTTTTTAATTTAACATATTATACACAGTAAGTCGTTATAAGACAATTTTTATTGCAAATTGACATATTTTTTATTATTTTTTACGAGAAGAGGAGCAAGACCCACCCTCACAATAACTCTTTTTTAATACAAATTTATAGACCAAGTCTTTCACAAATAGAATCAGACAAAATACCCATAAAATATTCATAATAATATTGTCTTTGTAGTCTAGCCCGAATCGAAGTAGAGGCCATCCGAAGAGGATGATGTATTTCATGTAGTAGAAAAAGAGTATCCCTACTCCATAAATTTCTTTAATAAACTTAGGCATTAAAATTCGGGGTACCATCTGGCATATGTGTGGCATTCTCTTTTTGTGCTTCAAGTTCGGCTTCATATGCCATAATCTGCATACGCACTTCGTTTATCTGTTCTGGCGTGACATTGTCTTCTGTTGACCATGTTACTTCAACCTCACCACCATACTCTTCACCCATCATCTCTATTTTTTGTGCATATTCATTGATGTCAAGACAAATCACCCGTGCATTCTCTTCACTGTCTTCTTTCATCATATCAGAAAGCTCTATATACCAACGTCCCATTGGGTTTGACTTTATAACTGACTCTATCACTACCATCTACACACCACCCATAAAGTCTTTTTTCTTCAAGTCACCATTGTACTTAATATCACGGATGTCTATGTTTTCATCTGCAAGGACTTCAGGTACAGCATCAGCAGCATTCAGCTCTTTAATAGCATCATCCAACTCTTCTTGATACGTCTGCATCATGTCTGCCGCGAGTACACCTTTTGTTGTTTGAATGCGTACGAGTTTTTTAATCTCTTCTTCTACACCTGCACCTTCTACCGTGACTATCATCTTTCCTTTTTCTTTCTCTCCAAAGTGGTAATCACACACACCTGACGCCTCTAACTCTTCTTTCACCGCATCATAATTTTCTGGTTTTACTTGTACTACTATACTTGATATATTCATTTTCATTTCCTCTTATTTAATTGCAAAGGTAACCTATGTGCAAAATATACAGGATGCACCCTATCCTCGAAGAGGACGCTTGCGTTTGCATCCTGTATATTTTGTGCATAGGTTGACTCCATTATGATAACTTCCACATCATCACTACACTATTATTACTTGAAGCGAACACAGTCTGTTCATCTTCAAATATTATACTATTTAATGTACTATGTTGCCCTTTAAGTTCTGCTATTTTTGACTTGTCATTTCTGTTGTATAAGGTAATAGTATTCTCTTCATTCATTGTAAATGCCACCTTTTTTGTACTAGGACTAAGCCCTGTAGCATAGATGAAAAAGTCACTCGATATATAACTTCCTTTTCCTGTATTGACATCATATAGTGCTGCTCGTCTGTCTTGTCCAGCTGCACTGACAGTATCTTTTTTAAAGTCTACCATATGTACATTGTCCAAGTTTTGCCCCTGAAGTACTTTAACCACATGCCCCGTCAAAACATCTACAACATTCAACACACCACTTTCACAGGCAAAAACTACTTGCTTCTTCGTTTCATTCAATGCAAAATCAGAAAACTTAGATTCACTCAACTGTACACGGTAAAGCTCTTTTGATTTTTTTAAATCATAGAGTGCTACTTCATTACTTAAATACCCAAATAACAGATGTGTACTATCTATAAAGCGTACTTTTACTATCACTTTTTTATCTTTGGCTGAAATGATTTGAGTTGTTTTTCCATCTTCATCTATCCACACATTAACATAGCCACCTTCCCCACTGTCACTCAAAAGTACATATTTATTCTCTATAGTATCTACAGAAAAAACTTTAGGAGGCATCAAATCGCCCATAAAATCTTTCACTTTTGGTAAAGCAATCGTTTTTGTAAATTTTTGTTCTTTCAGATTATAGACCTTTAATGTACCATTGTCTGTACCTATCACTAGAGTACCCTCGTGCAGAACCATATCTTTCACACTGGCATTGACATCCAACTGCCATGTAGGAGTCAATACAGGCGTAGCATAGACAAAGTGTACACTTAGCAGTAAAAGTATAAGATATTTTATCATGCTAACACACTTTCTACCGTTTCTAGAACCATTTTTTCAATTGCTTCATCCTCTAAATCTGTCTGAATACCGTACAAATCAACCTCAGAAAGATAAAAAAGTGCTATATCTTTATGGGCTTCAAGTTGCTTAATAAACGCTACCATAAGCTTCTCTCCCATAACATCTTGTAATCTCTCAGTAATATACACCAAATAATTATAATCTTCAGGATCTATGGCATCAAATTCGTCTGAGTCTACATCATTGAAATTTTTATCTACTACTACCAGGTATCGTACTTCATCTACCTCTTCTGAAAGTTTTGAGAAGAGTTGAGGGTACTGTGTTTTTAAATTCAAGAAAGTTCCTTATTTGTTATTATTTCTATGGGTGTAAAATCTATGGCAAGCGTAGGGCATCTGCCCAAACAAAATCCACAGCCTGTACATTTATCCATGTCTATGACAGGATTAAACATGCCATTAAAGAGTATAGCATCATCAATACAAGGTTCTTTGCATGAAAAGCATATCACTCCGTTATGTGCCACACATCCCTCTGTAGAGATACGAAATGTAGCATTGAGTTTCTCAGCTGTATGCGTATGATTTAAACTTAGAACATTAGGTTCACATACATGAGCACACTCTTCACAAAAAGTACATCCACTTTTTACGAAGTTAAGCATAGGCGTACCATCTGCCTGTATCACGATAATCTGTTCATCACAAGAAGCCACACATGCTTTACTTTCACATGTTACGCACTCACTCTGAAAAAGAGATTCGGCTAATCCATAAGGAGGTCTCACCACTAAAGGTGAGTTTTCCTTATTTTGCTGTAAAGGTTTTCTTAGTGTAGTAAAAAAATTCCTACGCCCTGCTTCCACAGCCTTTTTTTGCACTATTCAACACCTTCATTCATGGCATCTGCCAAATTTGAGTGTGCTTTAAATTTATTGTCACCAAAGTCTGGTTTAAATGTATTTGCCACATCTGTTTTTGTTTTAGATTGTGGTGCATGACATTGTGTACAGTTGAAACGACCTTGATACAAGGTATCAGATTTTTTTGCTTTGGCTATTTTGATATCTGATGTATTTTGTATATCATAACCAAGTACTTCTCCACCCTTAACTACATAACCATCATTCATTGCAGTCAATGGTCTATAATTTGTAAAGTGTGACACAGGAATAGGTGTTGCACCCATACTTTTAGCTACTTCAGGCAAGTGACAACCAAGACATTGATTGTTCTCTCTGGTAACTGGTAATAATCCATCCACAGAATGAGGAATCATCGGTGGCGCATCTTTATAGGCTCTTTCAAATTTTGTTGAACTTCCCGGAGCTGGTCTACTGTAATCAGTTTTTACACCCGTAATTTTATCTTCATTATAAAGGTCAGATTTTCTAAGCCCCAATGCTTTTTCTGATACCGCCGAACGGTTACCTAAATCTTCCTGCTCAATACGGACATCGTCCGAAGCATCTGCATTAAGGTCAATGTATGAGCCTCCTGCTGCTGCGACTGCTGCTGCTGCTGCATGTGTAGTAGCTTTTTCGGTTTGTGTTCCATGTTCGATTTTCATCAGCAAAGAGAGTGCCTCGATATCTGAATCTTTCAAATCTTTCACTTGGTTAACCATAATCTGCTTCATCGCACCACCATAAGTACCTGCTTTGTAGCCTTTAAACGCCTTCACAATATCTTTCAGTGACATATCTTTCACAATCTTCGATTTGCCCAGTGCTGCTTTTTCAAAATACTGTCCATGACATCCTGCACATGCAGCAGTACCTACAGCATACGCACTTGTTGAAGCCAATAATGCCCCAATTGCTACTGTTTTTACTATTTTTCTCATCTATTTCCTCCTATAATTTTTGTTTCATGACTCTGTTTCGTAAAACTTCTAATTCCAAATTCCAATGCATCATCATTGCACACATCTACACATCTACCACAGTTAGTACATTCACCATCGGTTACAGCAATGCTTGACTTATTGATCATATGTAAAACCTGATTTTCAGGACACACAACTTTACAGTCCATACAGTTGGTACAGTTCTCATGGTTATGTTTTACTCTTACAAGGCTTTTACTTCCTATTACAGAGTACGCAGCACCTAAAGGACACAAATGTCCACACCATCCATTTTTAACCCCAAAGAGATCAAAAAGAAAAATGGCTAGTACCACAGCACCTCCCATTCCAAAACCAAAGACTATCCCTCTTTGCATAATAGTAATGGGAGAGAACACTTCAAACGCTGCCACACCTACAAGTGCTGAAACAATAAGACCTACTACCATAAGCCAATACCTAGCACTTCGTTTTAAAAAACGGTAATTCACCTCTTCTTTATCAAGGTTAAATTTACGTCTAAGCCAGTTTGCCAAGTCTGTCACCATGTTGATAGGACAGACCCAAGAACAAAATGCGCGACCACCTACCACAAAGTAAAACAGTGTGATAATCGCTGCACCTAAAAGTACATCCGACCCTAAAACAAACCCCGTTGCCAATACCTGCAAGGTATTGTATGGATCTGCCAAAGGTATAATACCAAAGAGCATAGAAGTACCAAAGGTTCCTTCTAAAATATGCCAACCATACGCATTGGCAGCGAAGTATAAAAACAAGATACCTATCTGTGTTGTCCGTCTAAGGAGCAGATACTTCATATTTTTCATTAGTACTCTACCTCCATGTTAAGATAATCAGAAGCTTCTTGTGCACTTCGCTCTGTTTGTGTATGTATCTCTTTTGCGTTACCTACACGTTCTTGGTCTTTTGCATCCCAACCTTTGACATAATGATCACCGGCTTTACCTTTGGCAACCTCATTTGGCAACACAAAAATAGCTGGTTTTTCAGTCACACACGCTTTCTCACAAAGACCACAGCCTGTACAAATATCATCATGTACTATCGGCAACAAATAGGCATGCTTACCTGTTCTATCATTCTTTTGATACTCAATTGTAATAGCACTGTCTAACAATGGACACGCTCTATAACATGCATCACACTGTATACCCCAAAAAGAGATACAAGACTCTTTATGCACCACAGCCAAGCCCATAGATGCTTTGTTAATGTCTAGCTCTTTTTTTTCATTCAATAAACTAGGCATATCTAAAGCACCTGACGGACAGACAGGCACACAAGGGATGTCCTCACACATATAACATGGCACATCAAGAGGCTCAAAAAATGGTGTACCTATCAGCACGGAGTCTCCTCCCTTTGCCATCTTCAGCGTACCTTCTCTTTGCTCTCCTGTTTGTGTATCTCTGTTAGTATCTCTGTTTACACAGGCTTCAACACACAAACCACACTTGATACATGCCGTCAAAAAATCCTTCTCAGGCAATGCACCAGGTGGTCTTAGTACCAATGGTGATGCTTTCACAGAATCTGTGTACCCACTCCACAACATTCCACCAAGTGCAGCAAGCCCTACGCTTTGTAAGGTTGTTGCCATAAAGTTTCTTCTGCCGTTAGAGTGTGCCATATCTGTTATGCCTTATAGAGTTTGACTGCACATTTTTTGTAGTCAGTTTGTTTAGACATTGGACATGTCGCATCGAGACATACTTTGTTGATAAAGACTTTTTCATCAAACCAAGGTACAAATACAAGCCCTTGAGGTGGTCTGTTACGTCCACGTGTCTCTACTCTTGCTTTTACTTTACCACGACGTGAATCAACCCAAATCAAGCTACCTTGTTTGAAGCCTTTTTCTTTGGCATCTTTAGGGTTCATGTAACAAAGAGCCTCTGGTACCGCACGGAAGAGTTCTGGAACTCTCATCGTCATCGTACCTGAGTGCCAGTGCTCAAGTACACGCCCTGTACAAAGCCATGTATCGTACTCTTTATCTGGAGTTTCAGGTGGCTCCATATATGGTCTAGCATAGATTTTGGCTTTATTTTTAAGAGACTTTTTGTTTTTGTCCTTGATGCCTTTAAGATCACCTTGAGCCAATGCTTTAGCCAATGGTCCATAGAATGCAAAGTCTTTTAAGCCAGCTTCTTTAGCTGCTTTTGCTGCATAAGGGTCATATTTAACATTAAATCTCCAGTGCGTCTCTTTACCATCAACAACCGGCCACTTGAGTCCTCTTACTTTATGGTATACATCAAATGGTGCAAGGTCATGTCCATGTCCTCTACCAAAACTTGCATACTCTTCAAAGAGGTACTCATGAATCATAAATCCATACCCTTTAAATACTTTACCATCTGAGCCTTTAACATTTCTAGCATCGCCAAGACACTCAGAGTTATCATAACCTGCTTGTGGGAATTTTTTCATATCAATTTTGTAAGATTTTGCTTTTTTGTTAGCAAATAAAATCTCATACATTGTTGTATTTTCATTGTATCCCATTTTCTTCGCATCTTTAAGTACATTAGGAAGCTTTTTACCATTACGTAACGTATACTCACCCCATAAGTCTTTGACTGTAAAACGCTTAGAGAGTTCTACCCATTGCCATGTATCAGACATCGCATCACCTACAGGAAGGACTTGTTGTCTCCAGTGCTGTGTACGACGCTCTGCATTTCCATAGGCACCCCATTTTTCATAAATCATCGCTGATGGGAGTACAAGGTCAGAAACTTTTGCCGAAATACCAGGGTATCCATCAGAAGTAACAATAAAGTTATCCATCTCACGCGCTGCTTTAATCCAGTGTGATGCTGACGCAGAATCTTGGTACGCATTACATACATTTACCCATGCAAATTTAATGACACCATCTTCGATATCTCTATGGATTTTCATGATATGTTGGTTACCAACAGGGTTGAGCGTACCTTCTGGGATTGACCATTTTTTCTCTGCTATTTTTCTATGTTTAGGGTTTTTCACCATCAAGTCAGCAGGAAGTCTGTGACAGAATGTTCCTACTTCTCTGGCTGTACCACACGCTGATGGTTGACCAGTAAGCGAGAATGCTCCAGAACCTGGTTTAGCTTGTTTATTTAACATAAAGTGAACATTGTAAGAAAGTGTATTTACCCAAGTACCACGTGTATGTTGGTTCATACCCATAGTCCAGAATGAAACCACTTTTCTATGTTTCTCTATGTAAAGGTCTGCAAGTGCTTGAAGTTTTTTCTTAAAGACTTCGATGTCTTCATTCGGATCACCTTTGGCTACTTTGGCAGTATACTCAAGCGTATATGGTTCTAAAGACTTTTTATACTCTTCAAAAGAGATTTCCCAGTGCTTGAGTGTACCTGCTGTGTGTTTCATAGTCTCACCAGCTTTGTAACCATACGGCTCAAGTGCTTTTCCTTCATTTTCGGTAAGTACTTTAGACATCTCTTTATTGATAGTTTGCATCTCTAGTGCTGAGTATTTACCAGCAGAACCATCTTTGTTTACAGGGGTGATAGACTTCTCACCTTTTCTTCTCATACCATATCCGATATTCGCAGGACCTGTTGCAAAGACCATATGCTCTTTTACAAAATCCCAATCGATAATTTTCTCTTTATCATCTCGCATAACAATTTCACGTGCAAGATAGTTCCATAAGACCAAGTCTGTATTTGGCGTAAAGATAATCTCAATATCTGCAATATCAGATGTTCTATGTCTATACGTAGAGATATTCACCACTTTTACTTTGTCTGGGTTAGAGAGTTTTCTATCTGTTACCCTTGACCATAAAATAGGGTGCATCTCTGCCATATTTGAACCCCAAGATACGATAGTATCTGTCAATTCAATATCATCATAACATCCTGACGGTTCATCAATACCAAAGGTTTGGTAGAAACCAACAACCGCAGATGCCATACAGTGTCTTGCATTTGGATCAATCGCATTAGAACGGAAACCTGCTTTCATCATTTTCTGCGCAGCATACCCTTCCATTACAGTGTATTGACCTGAGGCAAAGACACCAACACCTTCAGGACCAGAAGCCTTAAGTGCTTTTCTAATGTTAAGTTCCATCTCATCAAAAGCACGCTTCCAGCTTACTGGTTTAAACTTACCTTTTTTATCGAATTCACCTTTATCATTCATACGAAGCAGTGGTGTTTTAAGTCTATCTGCTCCATACATAATCTTCGCATTAAAGTAACCCTTAATACAGTTCAATCCTCTATTTACTGGAGCTGCCGGATCACCTTTTACTGCAACGATTCTACCATTCTTCGTCGCAAGCATAATCCCACAACCAGTACCACAGAAACGACAAGCCGCCTTGTCCCATCTCCATTTAGATTCAGCTTGTTTTGCTGCTGCCTCAGCTTCTTGGGGGACAGTAATACCTACCGCACCTGCTGCTGCCACTGCTGCTGAATTTTTCAAAAAATCACGTCTATTTAATGACATTGTTCCTCCTTTAGATTTATCTACATATCTAGAGTATCACTATAAAGGAGTGTAATTATTGACACATATCAATTATTAGAGATTTATATAAAAATGATTTGTAAGAATGATAATTCTTAGAGAAAATGACGATTTAAATCATAAGTTAAACTATCTAAAAACATCAATATAATTGATGCTAATTTCTTATACAATTTGTTTCTACGATATGACGTAGTGCATTTTCATTCAAAATTGTTACAACATGCTCTTTAATTGTAATGATTTCTTCTTTTTTCATTTTCGTCAATATACGGGAAAGTGTCTCTGGTGTCATGTTTAAAATAGAGGCTATTTCATTGTTTTTAAGACGTTCGAATACTGCAGAATTATTTAGTACAAGGTCTGCAATTTTAGCTTCAGTGGAATAGATGGTTTCTTTATGTAAAAGGTTGGCAAGGAGTTTCATACGCTTAGAAAGAGCAGAAACCAAAGAGATAGAGAAATCAACATTCTTCATACAATCATAAATTTTGCTCAGTGGAAGAAGCCCTACTGTACCCTCACCTAAAAACTCACAAGTCGCGGGAAAAGGTATCTGTTCAAATGCTGCAAACAGCGCTATGATCTCCGGTGCTGCAAAGTTATGCATATGTACCTGTGTACCCTTTGGTGCTGTTTTGTATAATCTCACTACACCATCAAGTAAAATGTGCAAATATTCACTCTCATCCCCTTCATAAAAGACAATACTATCTTTTTCATAATGATGGATATGCATCTGTCCTTGCAGTTCATCTAACTGTCTTGTACTAAGTTTTGAAAAAAGGGGGATATCTTTGAGTTCCAGCATTCACACTTCCTTGACTTAAATCAAGAAAAGTATACCATAGGAACCTAAAGGGCACCTCTTACAATAGGTAATACCCACAATGAGCTTTGCAAATGTGAGATTGTGCAAGAGATTTATGAGTCCTAGCCATAGCTAAGACGAAGTAAATATCTTGTGCAAGATTGCGTTTGCAAAGCTCACCCTTCGGGCATCACTAGCTTTCGCCTATGCGTCGTTACTCATTTTTGACTTAGCTACGGCTAGGACTGAAAACGAGTGCCTAGCCTAGACAAAAGCTAGAGATGTTGTGGGTATCACCTATTGTTAGAGTTGCCCTAGACTATTGCTAGATAGTGTGTTACGCGGTTTGTATAAGGCACATAGAGTGCCTTATACATTTTTAAAAGATTGTCTAAAATTTATAATCTAACATAACCCAGTATTTTGTTGTATCTACTTTGTATGCATCAGCGCTATAGAATGATGCTTTTAACATACCTGAGAGTCCTTTGACTGCAGAAATTTTGTTTTTATACAATACATCTGTCTCCGTACCATAATCTGTGTTTCCTCTGTCACTAGAGAAATCATGGTAGACTATTTTAGCTACACCAAATCCTTTGGCTTTGTATCCGATCATACCATTCACATCTACAAGACCATCATCTGGTGTCCCTAAGAACATATCTGCCCAACCATTTTGTCCGTGTAGTGTCGCAAGTGGTGTACTAAAGGCTGCATTGCCACCATTACCAGCACCAAGTACTTCATATCTTGCACCTGCAAGGAAGCCACTCATGTTTAGTGTTGCTTCAACGTTAATGTAGTCAGCATCTGCTGTTTTATTTGTAGTAAGATCTTCAAATGATGGATCTGTTTGAGATGCATACTCTGCACGGTAAGATAACCCTGTACCTGCACCTAGTGCAAACTTACCAGTCGCTGCGATACCATAAGTATCATGTATGTCTTCAATCATATACGCATACCCAGTTAATGTAAGGGCATCCATCATTTTATAGCTAGCATGTAAGAGTACTGTACCTGTGTCGAAACCGTCACCTACTGGTTTAACTGTATCTTCATCAAAGATTGTATTCACGTGCCATACATATGCTGCAAGTAACGAGAGGTTTTCAACACTGTTGTTGATAACCGCTGCTGCATCATACGTTTGTGGCATTTGTCTCCAGTTTACTGTACCGATAAAACGTTGGTTATCCAAGTTTACACCTTGACGACCTGCTCTTATAAGTGTTTTACCAGAAGCATAATCAATATATGCTTGTGTAATACGTGTTTGTGAAGGATCAGCTACTACGTTGTATACACCTTTATCGCCAATATCACCATTGGAAAGATCCCAGTAGTCACCAGAACCAGACACATTTGTAGCTTCTAAATACGTAGATAATCCATCTACCTGAAATAAATCTGCACTGATTCCCAATGTAAGTCTGTTTGTAAATGCACTTGCATTTCTCACCGCATCATCTGTATCTACAAATTCATATCTTGGACGAATCTCACCTTTTGCTGTTACATTATTGAAAAATGTAAATGCCTCTGCTGTTGGTGCTACTGCTTCTACTTCAACAGGTGCAATATCTCCCCCCGCTAAGATAAGACTTGATGTTACTACTGAAAGCATCATAATTCTTTTCATCTTTTTACTCCTTTTTTTTACTTTTATTTTTCATATACATTTAATGAACATATTATATGCCCATCAAATATATCACCTCATCCAATGTCCATTACTCTACGCCATTCCCATTTTTCAATGTTTGAAATGTCGTCCCTGTATCAGTTTATTTACTTCTACATGTTTTAGAATATCATCATCAATAATCCTAATGATTGATATAAATCAATTATTTCAGATAATAATATAATTAAGTAGATAAAATAATTAAAAATATATTTTTGATGCTTTAATGTATCTTTTTAGACATCTAAAGTACATCAAATATTTTGATGTACTCTCTGTTTATACAACTACATGCCACCTAAAGCTTTTTTTACATTCTCATCTGCCATAGAGATATTCCATGCTGGTTCCCACACTACTTCTATCTCTATAGTACCGACACCTTCGAGTTTAGCCACAGCTTCTTCTACCCATTGTTTTATCATTTGATGCAAAGGGCATCCTTGCGTAGAGAGTGTCATGATTACATGCACATTGCACGTATCATCAACAATCGCATCATATATGAGTCCCATTTCTACAAGGTTAAACCCAACTTCAGGGTCAATGACAGTACTAATAGCTTCAAATACTTTTTCTTTCGTTATATTACACATATTTTTATCCTTCAATTATTTTATGGGCACCATACGCTAACATCTTACGCATAGTGATGAAAAGAAATATTGCACTAAAGAGAAGGAAACTTCCTCCTGTTTTAAAAAACATGTCACTTTCAAACAGTAATCCTACACCACCTAAAAGTACTCCTGATGCGGTAAACCAAAACATCATACTTGCACCCTCTTTAGAGTACATCTCATGAAGCATAGGTACTTTCTCTTTTCCTACTAGCGGAGCAAAACGTTCAAACCAAACTAAAAATGGTACGATTTTGTACAAATGTCCCGTAATAAATGACGAGACAAACCCTAAAAGTAAGAACCACACTGAAGCATGTAAAACAGTTTCTACCTCTGTTAAAAAATAGAACAGACCCAATGTCATAGAGAGTATCAAGGAGACAAAAGCAAATATCATCGACTTTGCCCATACATCCATCTCTTTACGTACAGTGAGTTTATAGATAATATAAATTTGCCACAGGTAAAAAACCAACCCTGCAAAACTCACAGTGTATCCTACAAACATCAACCATTCAAAACCAATCAATGCACCTATAAACACTAGAGCGACACCAACTATAACCAAAGTAAAAGCACGTTCTACTGCTTTTTGTTCAAATCCATGTGCCAACGAAAACATAGGGATAAGTGTTAAAGACAATCCCATAATAGTAAGTACCACATACCCTGCAAGTACAGCATAGACATGTGCTTTTAACATCAAAGAGATGTCAATACCCAAATGCCCTGCAAGCCCAAGGGAAAGGGCAAATCCAGTAAGGATACCTAAGAGTAAATAACCGTTACTCCACGCCACTGTTTTTACTGTTAGTGTTCTAAGTTCTGTCTTTTTAAGTGTCGCTATGTTCTCAATAGCAAATATAATCATGGCAACAAGTACCAGTAAGCCCCCATAAGGTAACAATGCAGGCATCAACCAAAATCCAACAACCATCATAGAAGCACCCACACCCAGCAGAGGTAAGATGACATAATAGACATCGACAACGGCATGCCCCACTTCAAGTACTACAGGAATAAGTTGTGCCATAGCTCCAAAGATAATCATCATGACAAACCCTAGTAGAAAAAGGTGGAGCCAACCTGCCACACTCATTTGCTGATAAGAAAAGTTTGGTTCAAAGAAGAGCAGTGCCAGCATTGCTAAAACATAAAAAACCACACCCCATCTAAAAAAGGGTGCAATCAGTTTTAACGGTGGCGCGAAATCTCTAGAGATAGGGGTCATAGATGCTTACCCGGCACAAGAGTTTTCACTCAAGTCAGCTTTTTCACTCTCTCCTGCTTTGTAAGAAAATACAAGTTTTACACGACCATCTTCAAGTTTTTCACTCTCAATCTCGTAATTCTCACCTATTTTATTTAAAAGACCACCCGGTTTTTTATGATTGATCATTGCGAGTTTGGTATTTTCATCCACAAGTTTCAATCCAGCCATAGCATTAACCATCGGCTCTGGAGGACCACACTTAGATGTATCAAACTCAATATATTGTGTTTCACCCATTTTGTAGCTATAAAAAGGAACCGTTGCTCCCTCTACTTCTAAAGTTTCTTTTACTAATTCAGACATAATAACTCCTAATTTGATTTTATGAATTATAATCTCTTATTAAAATGTTTTGATTGACTTATATCAAGATTTGAAATTTTTATCAAAATATGCTTTGACTAAATTGTCAAAGTACTGCATCCGCTCTTTTCCTTTAGGCATGGTAGAACGTAAATCTTTCATCTTTTGTAAAAATGCCCCCACAGAATCTGGAATAATTTTTTCAAAATGTTGGCGTATCTGTTTAGCAAAAGCAGGTGATGTACCTCCCGTAGAAAATGCTATAGTCAATGCCTCTTTTTTTACATACGAAGGAAAGATAAAGTCACAATACTCAGTATTGTCCACCGAATTGACGAGAATTCTACTACCCCTGCTTTCTTCATAGATTTCTTTATGCAAATCCACCGTATCTGTTGCAACAATGACAATATCAAATCCTTCAATATCACCCTTATGATAAGCCCTTTGTGCCAATGCTAAATGATGTACATCTATGAGTGCCTGTGCCTCTTCTTCAACACGCAATGCGATGACACTTATCTCAGTAGTAAAATCTAGTAACTTTTCCAGCTTCTCTGTAGCGATATAACCGCCACCTACTACCAAAACTTTTAAATTGTTCATATCCATAAACATAGGAAAATATGCCATTGCTGTCCTTTATAAGGTATTAGAGATGCTCTATAGTTAATTTAACAGAAGTTTAGCATAATTGCTTTGATGTGCATCAACCTTTATCTCTCCAATATTACATATAATTAAATATTATTTTAATCAGGGAGTCAGAAGATGGAAAATGAGAAACTAGAAAATGAACTACTCTTTCAAATGCAAAACAGCTTTCCTATGGTTGAAAAACCTTTTGAGGTTATTGCCGATGCACTAGACGTAACAGAAGAAGAAGTACTTTCTACTGTACGTAAATTAAAAGAGGAAAAAATTATCCGACAGACCTCTGCCATCTTTGATACCAAACGTCTTGGATATAAGTCTTCTCTTGTAGCTTTTAAAGTTGACGAAGACAAAGTAGATGAAGCTGCCAAAATCATCAATGCTCATCCTGGTGTTAGCCACAACTACCTAAGAAACCATGATTATAACATCTGGTTTACCATGGCAGCGACACCTGATTCTAAATTGGGTCTTGAAAAAACTATAGAGATTTTAAAAATGCGCACTGGGGCAGTAGATGCCATTATACTTCCTACACTTAAAATGTTTAAAATCTCTGTCAAGATGGACACTACAGGCAAGCGTGCCAAAAAAGAAAAACTCAAAAAACTAGCCCATAAAGAGCTTAACCTTACGGCAAAGCATGTTGCTGTCATTAAGGCACTTCAACAAGATATCGAAGTAGTCTCTGAACCATTCAAAAAAGCTATCAAGCGCGTGGGACTTAGTCCTGAAACATTTTTTGAGATTGCTCATGAACTTAAAAACAGTGGTATCATGCGTCGTTTTGCCACTATTTTGAACCACAGAAAAGCAGGTTTTGGTGCGAATGCAATGTCTGTATGGGCAGTACCTGAAGAGCAGGGTGAGACCATAGGTAAAGAGATGGCAGAGTTTTCAGCGGTGAGTCACTGTTATCTCAGACCCTCTTATCCTAACTGGCCCTACAATCTTTTTGCTATGGTGCATGCCAAAACACAAGAAGAGTGTGACACACTCATAGAAGAGATGGCAAAAGAGAGTGGATTGACAGAGTATAGTAAACTTTACTCCACCATAGAATTTAAAAAACAACGACTTGTCTATTTTGATACTGCTTTTGAGGCATGGGAAGAAGAAGCTTTAATGCAAAGTGCATAGTAGTCTGTCAGACTCCTAGTCTTTATATCCTATCTGCTCTTTAAAGTGTGCGATACAGTTGGTACACTCTTTCATCGTGTTGGTCTCTACAATACCATATAGAGCATCTTCATTTAAAACTTTCAAAGTATGATTATCTACTGAAATAATATCTTCTTTTTTAAACTTGGTTAAGATGCGAGAAAATGTTTCAGGTGTTAAGTTAAGTATAGAAGCAATCTCATTGTTTTTCAAACGGTTAAAGACAGCAATTTTTTTTATCATAAGATCTGCTACTTTTGCTTCAGATGAAAGTATGGTCTCTTTATGTACCAGTGCCGAAAGTGTCATTACTTTACCTGTTAGAGACTTGATAAGTTCTAGAGAAAATTCTGGCTGATGTAAATACTCGTAAAGTTTGTCAAAATGTAAAAGTCCTATGGCACCTTCTGTGACAAATTCGCATGTAGCAGGGAAAACTTCTTTTTCAAAACAAGCAAACTCTGCGATGAGACTAGGAGCAGCAAAACGATTAATCTGTATTTGTGAACCTTTGGGAGAAGTTTTATACAGTTTTACATCACCTTCCATCAGTATATGCAGATACTCACTCTCATCACCTTCATAAAAAACAATGCTGTCTTTTGAAAAATGTTTGACATGTACTGCATTTTTAAGTTCAGAAATATACTTTTCTTCTAATGCAGAAAACATCGGTATCTCTTGTAGACTAATCATTACACATCCCTTTTGCTATCATAAATAAGATTTACACTATACTGTAATATTTATAAAAAATATTACACAATAATTCATATTAACGACAATTAGAACAAAAAGAACTTAAAAATAAGAAAAACTTATAAAATACTATTTTTCAAACCATGAAAGTTGATGATGTAGTTTCACCACTTCACCCACAACAATGAGTGCAGGTGTAGGTAAATCTTTTGCTTTTTCATAAATATCTTCAAGGGTACCAATGACTGTTTTTTCATCTGGTCTTGTACCACGACTGATGACAGCTACAGGATGGTCTTTTGCTTTACCTATCTCCATCAGTTTTTTAGTGATTTTTTTGAGATTATGTAATCCCATGAGAAAGACTATCGTATCATCAGTTTTAAAGTTTTCCCAGTGAATTTGAGAATGTGCCTTTCGTGATTCGTGTCCTGTCACAACTCTAAAGGAGACTGTTACACCACGATGTGTCACAGGAATACCTGCATACTCTGGTACAGCTATGGCAGAGGTAATCCCAGGAATAAATTCAAACCTTATGTTACGTTCACGTAAATAAATCCCCTCTTCGCCACCACGCCCAAAGACCAGAGGGTCACCCCCTTTAAGCCGGACTACATTTTCATGTTTGAGTGCTGCTTGGTAGATGACTTCATTGATTTCTTCTTGAGGAAGTGTATGATGAGAATCTTCTTTTCCTACATAGACAAACTCACAACCATCTTTCGCCTCTGCCAAAATGTCAGGGTTAGCAAGTCTGTCATAAATAATAACATCTGCCTCTCTTACCACACGTAATGCTTTTACAGTGAGGAGCTCAATATCCCCAGGCCCTGCACCCGTTAAATAGACTGTTCCCATTATATTGCTCCCTTGGTTTGTTCATCTGTTAAATAACACGATGGATCTTCTGCCCATAAGTCTCCGTGTATTGCATAAGCACGACTCCTAGACCCTCCGTTACAGATATTTATATACTGACATGTTTCACATTTTCCACCTAGTTTTCGTGGATGGACTCTTAACTGTTCCAACATAGCCGTTGGCTCATTTGTCCAGATATCTGAAAAATCCTGTCTTAAAATATTGCCTATTTTAAGAGGGAAGAATGGATCAGGTTTTACATATCCTTCTGAGTCAATATTCAGTAGTTTACGCCCAGCAGAGTTCCCACCCCAGTCAATGAGTCTCTTTTTCATCTCATCCGCATATTCAGGATATTTTTTTACAAACCTATCATAAAAAAGTATGGCATCCATCTCCATATTACCGGTGACTATCTCTATATCTCGTCCACTTTCATGGTATTCAAACGCTTTGTCTAAAATGTAATTGACCGCTGTTATACGCTGTTCTTTACTCAAGTCCATCTCTAAATTTTCTAAACCTCTACCTGAGTAAACAAGGTGTGAGATATAAATTTTAGGAATATTATGTGCCTCTGCCAGTTCAAAAATAAACTGCAAATCATCATAGGTATCTTTGGTAATAGTAAAACGTATACCTACTTTTGTTTTGCCATAAGAATTAAGTAAATCTACTGCCTTCATAGACTCTCTAAAAGAACCTTCCAGTCCACGAAACTTGTCATGTACCTCTTCACTGCCATCAATACTGATACCAATATAATCAAAAGTGTCTAAAATCTGCTCCGCATTGGACTTTTTCACATACAGTCCATTGGTTGAAAGATAGGTTACTATCCCCAACACTTTACAGCGTGCAGCTATCTCATAGATATCTTTTCTAGTCAGTGGTTCACCACCTGAAAAGATAAGAAATTTTACCCCATTTGCTTTAAGCTTGGGCAAGGTATCCATAATGTCATCTGTAGTAAGGGTATCCACTGCATCCAAGTCAGCCTTGGAGTAACAGTGCAAACAAGAGAGATTACAACGATTGGTAAAATTCCAAATGGCTATACTTCCGTCAAGTACCCGCGCAGGCTTACCTGCAACCACGGAATTTAGTAGGTTAGATAGTCTAAACATTAGTGTGTCTCCTTAGCCGTAGCAATATTGAGATACGGTTCTTCTATGATTGTTTTATTTTGCTCTTTTTTACTAGCATTGTCTTCATCACTAACATCTTTAAAAGATAAAATATACGTAGTTATCGCTTGAAGTTCTTCTGGGTTTAACTTGAGTGCAGGCATTGCATTTCGTTTATAGCCGAAGACTTTAGAAACACCTTCGGGGTCAGTAATCATCGCCGCTATCTCTTGAGCTGTTCTTTTAGAAGCTATAGTAGTAAAAGAAGGTCCAAAAGCCATGGCAGTCTGATGATGACATCCCCAACAGTAGGTTTCAAAAACTTTTTTACCATTGTCCGCATGGCTACCCAATGTAAAAAGTAGAAAAAGCAAAAAAGAAGTAAACATTTTTTTCATCTCATATCCTTGTTTAAGTATAAAGATAATAACACTATTTTATAGACTATCGATTGATTTAGAACAAGAAAAATACTAATTTTCCTCCATCCGTAAAGAAGTAGCAAATTATAGATAACTATGCCACGGCTATACTTTAATAAAGAATATTGACTTAAATCAAGTCACATTTCCTCTTCTTTAAATATAATTCTTAATTATAATTATCAAAATAAAGGTTTATATATGAAAAAGATATTCTTCTCACTTTTTCTTCTAATGAGTACACAGTGTAATGCCGCACCAGAAAACATTACCTGTAAAAAATGCCATCCCATCATTTATGCTGAGTATCAAAACTCTATGCATGCCAAAGCGTCGGTTTTTAAAGACCCTGTACACAAAGCTGTTTGGGACAAACATCCTGCCAAAGCTAAAAATAACTACAAATGTGCGAAATGTCATACTCCCTCAGACCATGACCTCATCTCTGGGAAAAGCAAACTAGAAGACAATAAGATTCAACAAACTGAGCCTATTTCATGTCAAGCCTGTCATACCATCGAAAGCATAGAAAAACATACAAAAATAAATAAAAACAAGTTTACAAAAAAGAAAAAGTATTTCTTCTCGGCTGATAGTAAAAGAAAGGGTAAGAAAATCACATTTAAAGAGAAACATTCATTCTTTGGTCTCATGACGAAAACATCAGGCTCTCCTTATCATGATATAGATTACAGTAATGAAAATTTTTATGATGGAGGGATGTGTCTTGGATGCCATGACCATAAACAAAATGGAAAAGGATTTTCCGTTTGTGATATGCAAATTAAGAAAAATGACTCTCTTGACAATAAAGATACATGCATCTCTTGTCACATGCCAAAAATAAAAGGTACTTTTGTAAATCTAAAAAATACCCATACCCATGCATTTCACGGCATTTCAATTCACACTATCAATACGTCACTACTTGCTAAACATATTAAACTCTCACTCCAGAAAACTACGGATGGTTTTGAGGTTAGCATAGAGAACAAAGCCAACCATACCCTTTTTGCCCAACCCCTGAGACTGAACCAACTCCGTGTCAACATAGAAAGAGAAGGAAAGACTCTATCTCTTGAGCGAAAAAATTTCATACGTATCATAGGGAAAGATGGAAAACCTGCTATGCCATGGGTTGCAGACAGCGAACTTAAAAACACCCTCATCAAAGCACATGAGACACGTACAGTTGACTATGATACACCTTTGGAAAAAGGAGATACTGTAGTTATAGAGTTTGGATACTATCTGGTCAATCCGAAGGCTGCAAAAAAGCTAAATATTACCGATGAACTTGTGACTGAGTTTATTATATTAACGAGGAAGAGAGTAGAAATTTAACTTTTATAGTGTGTTGTCATGGAACAACACACTACATCAATACTCTACCAATTTTCCATCCAAAGTTTTCAAAAATGCCACCATATCATCTATCTGTTCTTTATTGAACTCATCCCCTATTTGGTACTTACTCATGATGCGCACTGCTTCTTCAAGTTTTTCTACTGATCCATTATGAAAATAAGGGGCTGTTTTTATGATGTTACGCAAAATGGGAACACGGAAGCGTAGATTATCATCACGTCCTAAAAAACCACCTTTGTTTTCAAAAGGGAAAGGACTCTCTTTGATGTCAATATCAGAAGAAAATAACAAACCTATATACTCAGAAAGATAAGAACGCAAGGGAAACTTCTGTATGCTCTGTCCACCCACACTCATACCTGTATGACAACCTTTACACCCTTTAGAGATAAACAGTGCCATGCCACGTTTTGCTGCTGGACTCATGGCTTCATCATTACCTTCTAGAAAATCGTCATAGGCACCACGTGTTAAAAGTGTGCGTTCATACGCACCAATGGCTTTTCGTACATTTTCAAAGGTTATACCTGTGCCAAATATATCTTGAAAAGTAGAGACATACTCTGGTACATTCTTAAGTCGTTCTTCTACCTCTTTGGGTGTCATATGCATCTCAAAAGGTGCCTGTACGGGGCCACCTGCTTGTTCTTCTACATCTTTTGCTCGTCCATTCCAAAACTGCGCTTTTGCCAAAGCCTCATTAAGTACCGTAGGTGAATTCAAGTGAAAAGGATTTGCTTGCCCCAAGTAGCCTATGGCAGTAGGAAGATTGTCATCGCCTCCTTCTTCTAGTGAGTGACAAGAAGCACAGGAAATCGTTTTGTCTTGAGAAAGCAAAGTATCAAAAAAGAGTTTTTTACCTAAATGTTGGCGCCGGTCTCATTTGGA
>VCAW01000041.1 GCA_013607775.1 Campylobacterota bacterium
AGCGCCGGATGCGGCAGGGTTAGACTACTGGAAGAATTCAGGACTTACATTCGAAGAGATTGCAGCAAGTTTCTTTGACCAGCCGGAGACTCAGGCATTGTACCCAGCGGGGACATCAAGTGCAAAGTTCGTAAATTCTATTTATAATAACCTCTTTAACAGAGATGCAGAGCAAGCTGGACTTGACTACTGGGTTGAGCAACTTGATGCAGGTAACGTAAGTAGAGATCAAATGATCCTTGCTGTAACAAACGGTGCACAGGACACAAGTTTGGGAAGTGATGCAACGATTCTTGCAAACAAAACTGAAGTAGGATTGGTATTTGCAGATGCGGGACTTGATGCAGTAGAAGATACAAAAGCAGTAATGGAAGGTGTAGACCATTCACATCAAAGTGTTATAGATGCAAAAGATGCTATTGATGCATTGGTGGCTTCTGAAGGTGGTGTAGGTAATACATTGATACTAACTACAGGTCAAGACCTTGCTGAAGGTGCTGCTGCTAATGATACAATCTATGGACTTGTTGATGGCACTAATGATTCATTGACATTTGGTGATATGATTGATGGTAAGGGTGGGAATGATACAGTCGTTCTTTCAACAAACTCTGATGATGTCAATATCGGTGTTGCTTCGTTCTCTAATGTCGAAAACCTTGTGATCAACAGTGTACAAGATGATTGGGATAATCTTGATATCGCAAATGTTGCTTTTGACACGTTAATGATTGATGAGAATGGAACATTGTCAGGTGGTCTTGATGTGGCTAATATCGATGCCGCTACAGAAGTAACCCGTCAGAACAAAAAAGCAGCCGATAAGGAAAACACTATTAAATTTAGTACTGATACTACAAGTGCGGTAGGTAACACGACATTGACTATCCAAGATATAGATATGTCTGGTAACACTGAACGCTTCACTTCTTCTGTAGATTTTACTGCAGCTACGGAAGTTAATACAACAGTAAATCTTATGAATATAGATGATCAAGGTAATAATTATGCTGGTTCTTACGAGCATAGTCTTACTATCGGGACAACAGGAGCAGAAGTCAATACAACTTTCAATATTGAAAATGTCAAAAGTGATAAGAATTTTAATGTCCGCTTCAATGTAAATCAAGCTGGTGACTCGATTAATAATTTCACTGCAAACCTGACAAATACAGAGAAAGTGGATGCACGGTTCTTTTTTGATAATAATAAGAATGGTACAAGCAGTTCAGATGTTGTAACTATCAACCTTGATAATGTACAAAACTCCAATTTTAATGGTGGACTTATGATAACTGATACTGAAACTTTCAACGTTAATGTACTGACTGATTCATTGATAAACTATATAGGTAACTACCATAACAACGATGGTAGCCCTATGGGTGATACGACAATTAATCTTGATCTTACAGGTGATTTAAGAGTACATGACTGGGATATTAATGATAGTAGAGGGATTACTGAGAACACTGCATTTAACATCACAGGTGCTGGTAACCTTACAATTGAAAGCTTTGATAGTAATCCATATAATAGTAATATCACTGTAGATGGTTCTGCAGCAACGGGTAACCTCTCACTACACAATATGACTAAAACCGTAGTATCAGTAACAACAGGAACAGGAAATGATGACATCCAAGTTAGAACAGACGAAACAGCAGTAAGCACAGGCGCAGGCGATGACCGCGTAGATACAAACGGTAATGACTTTGGACTAACAGATTCAGCCGCACTAGACGGTGGAGCAGGAATAGATACCATCGCTATCAATGACGGTGCAAACCTAGACGCAGATGCTGCAGCAAACATCTCTAACTTTGAGATCCTTGATGTAAGTAATGGTACAGGTACATACGATATGGATGTAGAAACATCACTAGTAGATGTGGCAGCTAGGGGAAGTATTTCAGCAGCAGTAACAATCGATAACGCAGCATCAGATGTAGCATTGACATTAAATGCCTTTAATGATACTGATTCGATTACTATGGTACAAAAAGATGGTACAGGATCAACAGATGCACTAGAGCTTAACCTTAATGCAAATGATACAAATACAGATCAAACAGCTGAGGGTGAAACAAATGCAGTAATCGTTGCAGCAGCATATGAAACCATTAACCTTGCTTCAAACGCAACAACAGCATCAGAAGAATCAGCTCCAGGTGCAGGTGATGCCTTGACTTCAGCAGACTACACAAATACCGTTGATCTAGATATAGCAGATGCAGCAAGTGTTGTTATTTCTGGTGATGCAAAAGCAGTCGTAGCATTTACAGATTCAACTGCATTGAAATCCGTAGATGCAAGCACAAACACAGCTGGTGTTGATGTAGCAGCAAGTACAGGTACATCAGGTGTGGCATTTAAAGGTACAGAAGCAGTAGATACTTATGGCTCTTCAGCAAACGGAGACCTTATCCAAGCTAACGGTGGTGCAGATGCTATTACACTTGGTGCTGGTGATGACACAGTACTTTACGCAGCCGCAAGTGATTCTCAACTTACATTGACCGATACTTCTGATCCAGCAGACGGTGTAGCAGATACAATGACAGGATTTGATGTTCTAACAGGATTCAACGGTGCAGGAACAGACCTTATTGAGCTTTCTTCAGCACTAGGTCTTGGTACAGGTGATGCACAGGCAGATATGCTTCAACTAGGTGCTATCGGTGGTACAGCTGCATCAGATATGCAAACATTCATCGGTGACGGTGTAGACTTCTTTGATACAGGTGTTGTTGATCGTGCTACAGCATTTGCTAATGACGGTACAAATGGTTACTTGTTTGTTGATGCCAACAATGATGGTGACTTCACTGAAGCAGACGATATGGTGATTCAACTTGCAGGTGTAACTACACTTGATATCACTGATATTACTTTTGGTTAATCTTTAACCTATACTCTCTGAACCCACTTTGGGTTCAGAGCCACTTAAAGCGTAAAATATTTTTAGGGCTTTCTTCTTAAAAATTTTCCTAACTCCATTAAAGTATCTCTAATTAATAAACATACAAAACATAAGATTATGCTAAAATATTCTGAAAAAAGTTTAGCATAACATTGTATATGTAATCAGATATTTGATTATCTAGTTTTCATGAACACGTAATGC
>VCAW01000042.1 GCA_013607775.1 Campylobacterota bacterium
TTCAAAATGGAGCTTTGTATCTCTTGTTCTTGTTTTAGGGGGGTTGCTTTTTGTTTTTGTAGTGGTGATAGGTGTAGTCGGGAGTATTTCCAAGTACTAAGCGTAACTGTGTATAGTTTCCAGCAGGAATGAGTTTATCACCCATAAATGTAGTAAGACCATTTTGCAATTCTAATAAGTTATAAGTAACATTTGGAGTAGCTACAGATAGCCATTCTCCCTCATCACTAGTGTTGTCTTCTGATCCTTCTTTGTGTACAAGTACTTCAGCTATAGTAACATAGACTGCTTCAAAATCTGCAGGTGCATCTGTCAGATAGACAGATAGCTTACCTTGTGTTGTTGACGTATTACTTGATGAAGGAGAGTTAGTAGTAGAAGGAGAATTTGTGGTAGATGTTGGTCTTTCAGAAGAAGTACTTCCTCCACATCCCACAATAAATAAACTAATTGTTAAAGACAATATAAACCTAGTAAACGTATGAAAAAATTTCATGATAATCCTTTGTATTTTATGATATAAATGTTGATTCCAACAAGAAGAGAGAAATGTTTCTATAAATGAGTATTTTACAACTTGGCAATCTCAATTATTGAGACCCATAGCTCTCCGTCCTTACTTCACAGTAAGTTTGGTACAACAAATAAATTTGTGTAAATTATTAGTTTTAATAATTGTCTCAAGTATACATCAGATTGTTGAAAACAATCTGATGTAATACTATTACGCCATCTCTTTTCCAAACTTCGCTTTGAGTTTTGCTAACTTTGGGGGAATGACAGCCACACAATACCCTTGCATTTGGTTTTGTCTGTAGTAGTCTTGGTGATAGGCTTCTGCTTTGTAGTAACATTCTAGCGGTTCTATGGTTGTTACTATGGGGTCTGTGTAGTCATTTTGTGCTGCTTCTAGTGCTGCTTCTGCAGCTTCTTTGGTCTCTTCATCTGTATAGAGAATGGTTGAACGGTACTGTGTACCTCTGTCTGCACCTTGTTGGTTAAGTGTCGTAGGGTTATGTACTACAAAGAAGATGTCTAGCAAAGTATCTACAGTAATGATGCTGTCATCATAGGTAATTTTTATGACTTCTGCATGTCCCGTCTCTCCTGTACAGATGTCTCTGTAAGTTGGGTTGTCAGTATGTCCATTGGCATAGCCACTTTCTACATCGCTCACACCCTTAAGTGTCTCAAATACTGCCTCTGTACACCAAAAACATCCACCGCCTACTATGAGCTCTTTCTTTGCCATTTTATATCCTTGTTAAATTATTATTTACTTTATTTGCTATAATAACTAAACTATTAAAAATTAATCTAAATATGGAGGTTTTATTATGAATGTTAATGTTGTTTGTCCGCATTGTCTCAAAGTAAATCGTATACCAAAAAAAGAGAGTTACGCTAAAGCGAATTGTGGTCAGTGTAAGAAGTCATTGCTTGATTCAAAACCGGTAAGTGTAGATGCTGCTAAATTAGGTACATTTTTAGCCAATTCTGACATTCCGGTAGTGGTGGATTTTTGGGCACCTTGGTGTGGTCCATGTTTACAAATGGCACCTGCTTTTGAAGAAGCTGCACTCTCTATGCCTTTACAGGCACAGTTTCTTAAAGTAAATACTGAAGAACAGCAAACCTTAGGTGCGCAGTATGGCATACAGAGCATACCAACGCTCATACTCTTTAAGAATGGAAAAGAAGCAGATAGAGTTTCAGGGGCATTAAGTGTAGGTAGACTGCAAAGTTGGGTTAGGCAGTCACTTTAATGGCAAAAATACTCCTTCTGGAAGATGATGCAAATCTTAATGAAACCGTTACAGAGTTCTTAACAGAGCAGGGGCATGAGATTGTCGCTGTGTATGATGGGTATGAAGCACAGGAAAAATTGTATGAGAGTAAATATGACTTGTTACTTTTAGATGTCAATACACCGGGTATTAATGGCTTTGATCTTTTAAAAGAGGCTAGGGATGGTGATGTGGTAGCACCTGCTATTTTCATTACCTCTTTAGATTCGGTTGATGACCTGGAAAAGGGGTTTGAGAGTGGTTGTGATGACTACATTCGTAAACCATTTGTACTCAAAGAGTTACTTATACGTGTTGAAACACTTCTTAAACGAGGTTTTTTTCATGAAGCCAAAGAGGTGATAAAAATCTCTTCAACCATTGAATATGACATTAAAAATAATGAACTAAATGTCGAAGGTAAAACAGTCTCTTTAGGCAATAAAGAATCTCTTTTGTTAAAACTCTTCATGAAAACGGAAGGTGAGGTACTGGCACATGAACGTATCTATAAACATTTATGGGACTTTGATGAAGAGCCAAGTGATACAGCATTACGTACCTATATCAAAAATCTTCGCAAAATTATAGGGAAGGAACGTATTGTCAGCATCAAAAAGCAAGGTTACAAATTCATTGCTCAGAAGTGAGAAGAAGTCTCTTTTTAGGTTTCTTTCACTCTATATAGGCATTATTATCATTATCATCTCTTTACTCTCTTTCTATTACTATCAGAGTCAAGAGAAATTGATGCTTGCTGAACAGCGTGCAAACCTTGCGAAGTACGCGTACATTCAGACAAAACGTTTAAAAGTTTTACACCATTTTTTTGATGAACGGACTACCTATCCAAGAGATCCACGTTTCAAATCTGCAATCTATGATTTGGAATATGCGAAAATCTTTTCTGAATTAGAGAATGAAAAAGTTGTTTTTGAAGAGGGTACATACCGAAATGGCAATTATATACATCTAGTCAAAACATTAGATAATTTTTATTTAGGTACGAAATATCTTATTATTGAAGTCCGTGATGATGGTGCATGGCAGAAGGATGCTTGGAAAAATATCTTAGGGTATGGACTTTTTTCTTTTTTTCTATTTTTGGTCTTTGGATTACTTTTAGCCAAGAGATTTGTGAAGCCTATGCGTGACTCTATTGTTCTTTTAGATAGATTTATTAAGGACACCACCCATGAACTCAATACACCTCTCTCTGCTATACTTGCCAACATAGAGATGATGGATACCGATGTAATGGTGGAGAAGAATAGAACCAAACTCAACCGCATCAATATTGCAGCCAAAACAGTTTCGATACTTTATAAAGATCTTACCTACCTCACTTTAGAACAGGAAAAAGAGAATATAGATGAAGAAATTGCACTTAAAGTCTTGATTGAAGATAGGGCAGAATACTTTAGTATCTTGGCACAATCTAAAAATTTATCTTGTCAGTTAGACTTGGAAGAGACAATACTTTATATAGATAGAAGAAAAATAACACGGGTGATTGATAATCTTATTTCAAATGCAATTAAATACAATAAACGTAATGGAATAATAGGTATCACATTGCAGGATAAAAAATTGATTATCTGGGATACCGGTATAGGGATTAAAGAAGATAAAATTCCGTTGGTATTTGATAGGTATCTAAGGTTTAATGAATCAGAAGGGGGCTTTGGTGTGGGTTTAAGTATTGTAAAGACTATATTGGACGAATATGATATTAAAATTGAAGTGGAGTCTACTGAAGGTAAAGGAACGAAAATGGTGCTTTCATGGTAAGAAAAATAATGATACTCGTCATGCTGTTAACATATCTTAATGCTTCAGATGCCTATGAACGTAATTGTGTAGGATGCCATAGAGATTTACCAACATCTTTACAACGTATGTTTATGAATTATCTACTTGTCTATGGGGGTGAGAAAAATATGAAGGCTGGATTAAAACATTATTTACAATATCCTTCGAAACATATTTCTGTGATGTCAGATCTGTTTATTGCAAATTATGGCATTAAGAGTAAAACAACGCTCAGCAGTGCCCAATTAGATGAAATTCTTGATATTTATTGGGATAAATTTAAGGTTTTTGACAAGTTGAAGTAGTTACAATAATAACGGATAAGGATAAAAAAATAAAAGGAATTGTTATGAAAAAAATAATGCTTGCATTATCTCTGCTCATATTTATGGGGTTAAATACTCCAGTCGCTGCTGCATCACAAAGTGCTAAACTTAAAAAAGGTCAAAAAATATTTAAGAAGAAAATTCGTAAATATTGCGGTTTTTCTGGTGTAAGATTTGCACGACACCATACACAAGATGAGTGGGAAGAGATTTGGGATGATGGTAAGTTTCAAGAAGAGACAAAGAAAATTTGTCCTAGACTAAAACTTAAAAAAATTAAAAAATCATGGTGGGAACCGGTGTATGAATTTACACGTGAATATGGTGAAGGTGGTTCACACGTACCACATTGTTAAGGCAATGTAACTTCTTGAAGCAGTCTATTTTAAACTGCTTCTCTTTCCTCTATTAACTTCACAATACTTTCACAATTACATGCTATTATACATCATCTAAAACTAAAAGGATACAAAGAAATGAGTACAATGACAAAATTGGCAGTTGCTGCTTTACTTGGAATGACTTTACTTTCATCTACTGCAACTGCAGATGTAAAAAAAGGTCAAAAGATTTTTCTTAAAAAATTTAAAGCACCTTGTGGTATGAACGGAGCAAAATATGCACGTTTACATACACAAGATGAATGGGAAGCCATTCAAGAAGCAGGTAAATTTGAAGCGGAAGCAAAGAAAATTTGTCCAAAACTGAAAAAAGTAAAAGCGAAGTATATTCCAGATGTATATGATTTTGTGTACGAATACGCAAAAGACTCAGGGAATGTGCCTAGTTGTTAATCATTTAATATAGTATTAAGTGAAATCACTATATTATTTTTTTCGATGAGGATAATAAGAGGGATTGATGTTAAAAACATTTAATCATCAATAAAACAAAATATAATTGAACTTGGTTCAATCAAATTAAAAGGAATTAAAATGAAAAAATTAGCAATCACAATGTTACTCGCTGGATCTACACTACTTATGGCTGACGGAGCTGCTGCTTACGCTAAATGTGTTGGTTGTCATGGTGCAAATGGAGAAAAAGCTGCTCTAGGTAAATCTGCAATCATCCAAGGTCAAGATGCTGCTAAAACTATTGAGCAACTTCACGGTTACAAAGCTGGAACACTTAACCAACACGGTATGGGTGGTCTTATGAAAGGTCAAGTAGCTTCTATGGATGATGCTACAATTAAAGCTGTTGCAGAGCACATCGCAGCAATGAAATAATTATTTCTACCTTCTTTATCCAAAAGCATCAAGCTTTTGGATAGTCTTTCTCTTCGCATATTTTTTTCTTACATATTTTATTTAGAATATTAGTTTAATTTCTATCATATTATAACTGCAATATGCATGGTATAATAACATTATGAAACTTCCTCACATTTTACATACTATTTCTCATGTCTTAAAGAAACATCGTGTCAAAGCTATTATAGTAGGTGGTTCTGTACGTGATCATTTTTTAAAACTGCCTAGTAAAGATTATGATATTGAAGTGTATGGTTTGGAGACTATGGATGAACTTGAGGAGATACTTTCTGAATTTGGCTCGGTCAATCTTGTAGGTAAAAGTTTTGGGGTTTTGAAATTTGTATATGATAGTGAAGAATATGATTTTTCATTTCCACGTAAAGAGGCTAAAGTAAGTAAAGGACATAGAGGATTCGATGTAGAGATAGATGGCAGTTTAGATTTTAAGATGGCTGCAAAACGGCGAGACTTTACAGTGAATGCTCTTGGCTATGATATAGAAGAAGAACGCTTTATCGACCCATTTGGAGGCTTGGATGATATCAAAAAAAAGGAACTTAGACATATAGACGATGAAACTTTTATAGAAGATCCATTACGAGTCTATAGGGCTGTACAGTTTTGTGCTAGATTTTCTTTTACACTTGCTGATGATACTATGATACTTTGTAAGGAAATGGTATCAAAAGGTATGTTGGAAGAACTTCCCAAAGAGAGAATTTATTTGGAGTGGACAAAGCTTCTGCTCAAAGCACTTAAGCCATCACAAGGGTTTGAGCTTATGAGAGAGCTTGGTATATTGAAACGCTATTTTCCTGAACTTTATGCACTTATAGATGTTCCACAGTCGCCTATATGGCACCCAGAGGGAGACGTATGGGTACACACTATGATGGTACTCGATGAAATGGCATATTTATCTAGAGAGGAGTGTCCTTGTGTTGATAAGGAAAAACAAAGATTAAAATTTTTGTTTGCTACGCTTTGTCATGATTTGGGTAAGGCAGTATCTACTACAGTAGATACGGAGGGTAATATACGTTCTATAGGACATGAACAAACAGGTTTAGTTCTTACTAAGCACTTGATGTATAGACTGACGAATGAACATGATTTTATTGAAAGTTTATTACCACTTGTTGAACATCATCTTAAACCATCACAGTTTTATGCTGCAAACTCTGGGAATAAAGCCATACGAAAACTAGCTACAAAAGTAAATATAGAAGAGCTTGTGTGTGTGGCTAAAGCAGATTTTTTGGGTCGTACAACTAAAGAAGCACTTACTGGTGAGTATAAAGCAGGAGAATGGTTACTTGAAAAAGCTTCAGTACTTAAAGTAAAAAACAAATCGCTTGAACGGCTTATTCAAGGGAGAGACTTGATAGACTTGGGGTTTGAACCATCCCCAGAGTTTAAAAAGATATTAGATAGAGTATATGAATTACAATTAGATGGCATAGTTGTAGATAAAAATGATGCATTACTATGGATTAAAAGATATAGTCAGGAGATTTAAAATGCAAAAAATATTGTTTTTAACTGTCATAATTTTTTCTGCTTGTGGTAATGTCACATCATCGGGTACTAAGAATAATAGCGTCTTATCTCAACCTTTTCCTGTCTATAATCAAGCCTGATAGTATGTCAGAGATAGTTGCTAAGGCGCATAATGCCTATGTGTTACTCGATACTTTTGGTTCGGGAGTGGTAGAACATATCGTAGCACTCAAAACACAAGGTAATCAAATAGCTGGGTATATCTCTGTAGGTACAGGAGAAAACTATAGAGATGACTTTGCGGCACTTGAACCTTATTTAACGCCTACAGCATGGCCGGAGTGGCCAGATGAATTTTTTGTGAGTGAAACGACAACAGGCATATTCCCTATTATGAAAAGACGTATTGATAAGATGTCAGAAGCAGGTGTGGATTGGGTAGAGTTTGATAATATGGATTGGCTAGATGATGAGACGAGAGTACAGTATCATCTGAATGCGACTGTTGCTGAAGCTAAGGCGTATATTAATGCATTATGCGACTATACGCATAGTAGAGGGTTGAAGTGTATGGCTAAAAATACGGTAGATGGGTTTTCCCAATTTGATGGTGTACTGTATGAGTCTTATGACAATGAGAAGAATTGGTGGGACGATGCAGGAACTAGAAGTTTTTTAAGTGAAGGGAAACCAGTAATTATTAACCACTATCATGAAAATAATTGTGATACTGTTTATGATGAGTATAAGTCTATTTACAAGAGTGATAAGATTTCGTTTATATGTGAGGATATAACTACTAGAAAAAATAAGCACTATAATGAATAAAATAAACATTCAATACTACCAAAGCCCTGTGGGTGAAATGATATTAGGTTCATACGAGGGTAAACTTTGTCTAGCAGACTGGAAATATAGACGTATGCGTAGCACTATAGACAAACGCATACAAAGTGGTTTGAAGGCTGAGTATGTAGAAGAGAACTCAATAGTGATAGAAGAGACTATTAAACAAATGAAAGCCTATTTTTCAGGTGAACGTAAAGCCTTTGACATTCCTCTGCTTATGGTGGGCACATATTTTCAAAAGTCTGTTTGGGATGGACTGATAAAAATACCTTATGGTGCTACAGCGTCATATTTAGAGCTTTCCAAAAATATTGGTAATGAGAAAGCTGTGCGAGCAGTGGCATCTGCGAATGGTGCGAATGCTATTTCTATTCTCATTCCTTGTCATCGTATTATAGGTTCAAATGGTGATTTGGTAGGGTATGCAGGTGGGTTGCCTGCGAAGAAGAAGTTGTTGGAGTTGGAGAATAACTTATTTGTTTAGAGTATCTGTTATTTTAGACTTTCTTTTTCTTTTAAAAAGTTCTGAATGATATTTTCTTTCTCTGGAGAATATTGTAAAGGAGATAAGAACCATCCATAATGAAGAAAATCATATGTATTATCAAAGAGATAAGGCTTTAGAAATAAAATATATTTATTATTTATGGTTCGTTGCTTTTTAAGGTCTGAAATAAAAAGAGATTTTGGTGCGTGTGTAAATTTAACTGGACTATGTGTAAATTTTAGGACCTTTCCCATTCTTGTTACATTCGTTTTATGTCGAATGCAACCATTACTTTTATCAGGAATACGAATAATATCATTTATTTTTAGTGTTTTTATATGCATGTCATTTCTTAAAATAGATACTATTTTATACTCCCGCCATAATGCTTCTTCATCCACACTAATAGTTTCACCATCAATGATGCTTTCATATTGATATTTTACAAGTTCAGCTATAACAATAGTTGGTGCATTCTTATACGCATTCTCAAAAGATGTTGTAGATGCAGGTTTTGCATTGGTTATTGTTGTGAAAATATTGAAAATAATTAATGTCATGATGGAAATTTTAGGCATATTTAATCTTTTTAATAATTGTGTATGGTCAGTATATCATATAGTCCCGAATTTTACAATCAAAAATATTAATCATATTTTATGACCTTAACAAACTCTTCTATCTCTTGATGAATACTAGCATACTCTACTAAACCTGTTTTTAATTCATGGGGTATGTTATCATTCGAAGCGCCTGCTAATAGTCCCAGTATAATACCTCTATGTACATTGTCTCCTCCAGCATTGGTATTGGCTAAGATGGAAGCTTCAAAGTCAAATTTATTTTTATACAAAAGATACATCAAGACTGGGAGTGACTGTTCAGGGTAGCATCCTGTGGTGAAGACTGAACCTAAGACTTCATCTTCTGTATGGTTTTTCATGAGAGTATCTAAGTTTACATTTAACTCTGAAAACTCAGTATGAATTTTCCACATCTCATCTTTTGGTATATTGCCAGGTCCATTGTGTTCAGCATATGTACGTGAAAGTTCTGCCCCACTTATCTTGGTGCGTTGTACTTTAGATGCAAACTTATTTAAGGTAGGGAGAGGGTCTTCTTTATCTAAAAGTGCATGTAGCAGTGGTGCTAAAACACAAAGAGCAGAACTCACATTATCAGAACGGTGGGTAATCTGTTGATGTTGTAATGCAACACCTAAGGCTTGAAAGGTAGACTTAGAAGTAAGCGCCAACACAAGTGGACGGATGATGCCACCATTTGAACCAATAGACCATACATTCCTTTGTTCTTCTGCACAGGCATGTGGAGGTACGCCATTAGAAAAATTTTCAAACCAAGCTCGAATGTATACTTCAGTGTAAGGGTCAGTGTTGAGCCCTGGGGTGGTGAGGTAGTGTATGAAGTCTTCTATGAACACATCTTGTTTGTACAGCCCTTCTTTGATGATGGAACGCATAAGCACACGTATAAGGTTCGCTCCAAGCGTATTTTCACCAGCCTTTAGCCCATGATGATAATGGTACCGTTCATTTTTGTCTGGCATGGCATTTTTATGCTCACCAGCATGAACTGAGAGTTCTATGTCTAGGTCATTATAGTTAGTGTCATAAAAGTGTAGATGTTTATGTACTATGTCAAAGGGACGTCCCAACTCTTTTGCTTTGGTGATGTTTGGATGGTAACCCATGCCCACCATAAAAGACTCGGGGTGAGGGTGAGGAGCATCTTCGTACTTGGTAATGCCTCCATCAAATTCTTCTTTGATGTATTTTCTTCGGTAATACCAATGCACAGGCATCGCCATAGCATCTGCTATAAAGGCTCCCCATAAGGCATTTTTTATTCGTGTTGCATTCATAATTTTATCCTTGATATACATTATCTAATCTATATGTAATCTATGAGTACTAACAGTGAATTTATTTAGTTTACTTTTGTATGCTCTGACTAATATTACTTATACCATATATGTTTGAGTGAGTTACACATAACTATACTTAGTTATAATAAATGAAATAAAAAAGGATACTCTATATGCCTCAAGCACACAATAAAGCCTCAGACTGGTTTGATGGACTCTATAAAGAGAACAAAAAAAATCATGAGAACATCCCATGGGCTAGACAAGCAGTTAATCCTCTTCTTCAAAGCTATTTGGATGATGAAAAAGTTCACCAAGGCAAAGCATTGGTTATAGGCTGTGGGCTTAGTGATGATGCCATGGTATTGGCTGAAGCAGGGTATGAAGTCACAGCCATAGATGTTTCTCAGACAGCACTAGACTTAGCACAAGCACGTTTTCCCGATGCGAACATTACTTTTAAAAAACAAGACATCTTTGAGTATGCTGTCCGGTTTGATTTTGTCTTTGAAGCGTTTACTATTCAGTCTTTACCAGTGGAGTTTAGAGAGAAGATGGTTAAAGCTGTGGTAAACACCATAGCCAAAGGAGGCAAACTTTTACTTGTGGCATATAAACGTGAAGAGATGTTTGATGGTCCACCGTGGCCACTGACACCAAAAGAGGTATATTTGTTTAAAGAAGAAGGTTTAACAGAACTTTCACAGGAAATACACACAGAAGAGTCTAAAATATCTAACACACGTTTTAGGGTGCTTTACAAAAAATAGTGTATGATAAAAATTAAATTATTATAAAGGATAGAAGATGACAAGAAGAGATATGATGAAAATGGCTGCATTAGCAGCAGTAGCAACGACTAGCGCAACGGCGTATGATGAAAAATTGATAGCAAACACAGAAAAAATGACACCCAAAGACCCTAAAAATATGACCAAAGGTGAGCTAAAACATACACCAGAGATAACTCTAGGTAGTAAAGATGCTGCTGGTTATACACTTGTTGAAGTGAGTGTAGGTCAAGAGGGTATCATCCATCCAAGTACAGACAATCACTGGATCTATGAAGTAAGTCTCCATGCTGATGGAAAATTGGTAGATATGGTTTCTTTAGAGCCTAGCATCTCTAGAGGTTACTTGGGTACCCGAGTTAAACTTGATGGAGTCAAAACACTAAAAGCTGTAGCAAAATGTAATCTACATGGTGACTGGGAAAGCAGTCATACCTTAGCATAATCGGTGGAAAGTATGTCATTTTTTAAAGCACTTCTTACGAGTACTGTTTTGGCTACAACTGCACTTTTTGCACAGAGTTTCTATGTACTCACAGGCGTAGATAACTATGATGCTATTGTGGCAAATATGTCACCAAAAACTGCCAAATACAGTGCGGACATCAAGTCACTTATGCAAAGTATGTCTAAAGAGATAGGCGTAAGTATAGAAGGACATCCTTCTCGTGTACTTGTGTTTGTGATACGTGATGTTTCTATGGGTGGAGTAGTAGGTTTAGAGGTGAAGTTAGAGCTAGGAGAGTATGTACTTCGTGAAGGGAGTACACAGCCTGTCTTTGGTGCCACCTATGAAGATGCAAAACTCATCGCTCCAGACTTCAAAGATGAAGAAGATGTCGATGACCAACTCTCAGATACGGTTGAGGAGATGTTAGAGAAGTTCAAACTTCAGTACATAGAGGACAATAAAAAGCTTTCAACCGGTAAAAAATCTGTGACACATGAGACTTTTGCAGCTGATATGGGCTACGAGACTAACTACAAGACGGCTCTTACCAAAGCCAAAAAAGAGGGTAAAGAGCTGATGATATTTATGACAACTTCTTACTGCCCATGGTGTAGAAAACTAGAAAATCGCATACTCTCACAAAATGACATAGATGCTAAAATAAAAGCAAAGTACATCCCTCTCATGCTCAACCTAGATAAAGATACCTATCCAGAACAGTTTGCCAAAACACGCTTTACACCCATACTCTACATCGTAAATAGTAAAGACGAGAGTATTGAGCATAAGTTTGTGGGCTACAGTAACCGTGGAGAGTTTTTGCAGCTTTTGAAAGAGAATAAGAACTAACCATGCAGTATAGATACATAGGAAAAACAGGATTGCGAGTAAGACCCATTTGTTTAGGGACGATGACCTTTGGTACGCAGGCAGACAAAAAAGAAGCCTTTGCTATTATGGACAAGGGGTATGAGAGAGGCATCAACTTCTTTGATACTGCAGAGCTTTACCCTGTGCCACCTTCTGGAAAACTTGCAGGATTGACCGAAGAGATAGTTGGTGAGTGGATGCATACTAAGCCTAGAGACTCCATCATCTTAGCGTCTAAAGTAGCTGGTGCAGCGAGCGGTTGGTTTGTACCACCTAACCGTCATGGGTTAACAGCGATAGATAGATTTCATATAGAACGTGCAGTGGAGGGGAGTTTGAAACGGCTTAAGACGGACTATATAGACCTCTATCAAATGCACTGGCCAGATACCATCGTGCCTATAGAAGAATCACTTGAGGCTTTTGACAGACTGGTACAGAGTGGGAAAGTACGTTACTTGGGTACGTCTAACGATACCGCTTATGGTACGACCAAAGCACTTATGAAGTCAGAACAGTTAGGCTACGCACGTTTTGAGTCTGTACAAAACAACTTTTCTCTGCTTAACCGTAGGTTTTTAGATGAGCTATCAACGGTGTGTGAGAAAGAGAATATCTCACTGCTCCCATACTCTCCGCTTGCAGGTGGGGTACTTAGTGGAAAGTATAACCAAAACTTCCATGCCAAAGGGCGTTTTCATGACTATATGAACTCACCAAATGTCAGACAACGTACCATGGCAACACGCTTTTTAAACGACAAAACATTAGCCTCTACTGCCAAATACATAGCCATAGCCAAAGATGCAGGCATGCACCCTGTTACCTTGGCTACTGCATGGTCAAAACAGTTTGATTTTGTGGCATCTACCATCATAGGGGCAACGAGTGCAGAACAGTTAGACCCTATCTTTAAGGCGATGAACTTGACTTTGAGTGAAGATGTCCTCAAGGCTTGTGATAAAGTACATGATGAGATACTTTACCCTATGGGCTAAAAGAAGATAGTATGCAAGAAACAGAACAAGACTACGCCAAAAAATCATTTGATGATGTAGCCCATAAGTATGATGAGATACCTTTCTTTAAAATCTCATCGCGTTATGTTGTTGACCTCATACACAAGTATAAAAACGAGACTGCTTTAGAGGTGCTTGATGTTGCTTGTGGTACGGGGAATATAGTACTAGTATGTGCAACATGTATGAATGAAGCCAACTTTGATGCAGTGGATATAGCAGAGGGGATGCTGGCTAAAGCCAAAGCTAATGCGAAAGCGCAGGGCTTAGAAAATATTGACTTTCATTTGCAAGATGTGACGCAATTAACACTAGGTAAAAAGTATGATGTCATCACCTGTGCCTATGCACTTTTCTTTTTGCCAGAGGCACATAATGTTTTAAACACACTGGTTTCGCTACTTAAAGAAGATGGCATCGTCATATTTACAAGTTTTACACAGAAGGCATTTAAAGTGTCTAATGAGATACTCTTACCACTGCTTGTAAAGTATGGTTCTAGCTCTGCAAAAGAGTACGATATGCACAAATGGGAAAACCTAAAGCATAAAAAAGACATAGAAAAACTTTGTGATTTGGCAGAGGTATCGCTCGTAGCCTTGCAGAGCAAAGAGATACGCTACGGTATGAGTGTCGACGCATGGTGGGAGCTTATGAACAATACCGGCTATAAAGGTATGCTTATGGAGCTTAGTTCTGAGAACTATGAAGCATTAAAGCAGGAGTATTTTATGGTGATGTTTTCTCATGCTGATATGGATGGTGAGGTTGAATTGGTAGCAGATAGTTGGTATGTGGTGGTGAAACCATGATACTCTACATCCATGGCTTTGGAAGCTCAGGCAAAGGTGGGAAATCTTTAGTGCTTAAGAAGTATTTTAAAGACCAAAACATACCTTTTATCGCTCCGTCACTCTCATACGTGCCAGAGTTAGCCATAGATACACTTGAACAGCTTATAGAGTCTTATGATGATGTGACGCTTATAGGGGCTTCTTTGGGTGGGTACTATGCTATTTATTTGGCTGAGAAGTATGGGCTTAAAGCCGTACTCATCAACCCTGCGGTTGATTCCAGTAAGACGCTTAGACGTATTTTAGCGTTGGGTGGGATGGCAAAGAATTACTTTGATGATACGCAATTTACTTGGAATGAAAATCATGTTTCCATGCTACAGCACTATAGGGTAGAACGTGTAAAGTGCGGAGAGTATCTGCTACTGTTGCAAACGGGTGATGATGTGCTGGACTATAAAGAAGCACTCGCCAAACTTCCTAATGCTCAAAGCATCGTAGAAGAGGGTGGCACACATCCGTTTGAAGGCATAGAGAGACATTTTGAAACCATAGCATCATTTGTAAATGGCAAAGCGTAGATAGTGATGAAAAAAGCAGAAAAATTCTCTTTAAAAGATGAGCTTTTTAACGCCCCAAAAGTAGCTAAAATAGCCCATGAGATAAAAAAGGTCTATCCTAGTTTTGATGTAGAGGGTTTTAGTAGAGATGTCACAGAGAAATTTCCATCCTTAGAGCTTAAAGAGCGCATCTACCATATACGAGATATTCTACACAGCTATCTGCCTAATGATTTTATGGAGTCTGTCAAAATACTTTTAACTGCATTGCCCCCTGAGTTAGATCCTGCTAAAAGTGATGATGACTTTGGAGACTTTATCTATACGCCTTATGGTGAGTATGTTTGTGCTTATGGGTGTTGTGAGGCGTATTTGGATTTTTCGTTCTTGGCATTGCGAGAGATAACCAAACGTTTTTCTGTTGAGTTTGCCATAAGGGATTTTATCAATACCTACCCTAAAGAGACACTCGATATGTTGATGGAGTGTGCAAGTTCACAGAACTATCATGAGAGACGTTTAGCATCAGAGTGCTTACGCCCAAAGCTTCCATGGGCAAAGAAGTTAAAGATAGACTATACCTTGCCACTTGAACATCTAGAGTTACTCTATAGCGATACAACACGTTATGTGACACGTTCTGTGGCAAATCACCTTAATGACATTTCAAAGCTGGATGCACCGCTGGTGTTGCGTACACTCAAGCGCTGGGAAAAGAGCAAAAAACAGACTCCTGATGAGATGCAGTTCATCATCAACCATAGTTTACGTACCTTGGTAAAAGATGGAAACGAAGAGGCATTGTCATTTTTAGGATATAAAAAACATCCTCCCATAGAACTACAAGAGGTGTGCTTGAAAACATCTGTTGTTACAGTGGGAGAAGCTCTGGAGTTTGACGTGGAGATAGTAGCGTTAGAGGATGTCTTGCTACTAGTAGATTATGTGGTACATTTTTGCACAAAACGTGGCACACATAGCCCTAAAGTACATAAACTAAAAAAACTTAGTATGCAAAAAGGCGAAAAACAACGACTTAAAAAACGACACCCTTTTAGAGCAAATATGACAACTAGAAAACTCTATGCGGGTGAGCATTTACTCGAAGTGCAGATAAATGGTACTATTGTGCATAAAGAGGCTTTTGAGTTGAAGGTTTGAGTAAAACTTAGGAAATTGTTGGCTTCCAAATTAGCAAATGGTTATGATTTATAAATATAAGTACACATGAAGTACATAATAGCGTTGTAGTCTATGTATAAAAAAGGAATAGTGATGAAAAAGATGATGTTTGTATGTATGAGTAGTTTTTTGATATTTTTTTCTGTTGAACTTATGGCTGATAAATCGGCACAAGATATGGTAGTCAAAAAATCAAATATAGTTCAAAAACCATAGGAGTTAAAGGTATGACTTGTGTGGGCTGTGAAGTTACATTGGAAAAGTCCATAAAAAAGGTGCATGGTGTGGTTGCAGTTAAAGCTTCTGCATCAGATAAGAATGCAGTCATCCAGTACGACAAAACCAAAACAGATGAAGCTGCAGTTACAAAAATGATAGAAAAAATGGGCTACAAACCTTTTAAGATTGTAGAGCAATAATATATGCGTGTTTTCTTTAATTTCGGAGAAAAAGTAGCAGGCTATGACTACCTTGTCATAAACGAACGTGATGCACGTGCTAGTGCAGGCATCATGTTTTTACTAGGACTATTGAGTCTTTTTTCTGTGTTTACGCTAAGAACACTTCTTTGGGCAGAACTCTTCACCATTACATTTATATTTGAGTTCTTTATGCGTACTTTCATCAACCCTAAGTATGCACCCTATATGCTACTAGGTGGGATTATAATATCAAATCAAAAAACTGACTGGGTTGAATCCAAACCAAAGAAGTTCGCATGGGCTCTTGGTATGGTACGAGGTGCCATTATGACATACT
>VCAW01000043.1 GCA_013607775.1 Campylobacterota bacterium
AACTTTTAGAGAATGGTGTTCTACCAAAAGATGTTGCAAATAATCTTGGAGTTTCACTTGCTACTCTTTATCGGTGGATTCCTGCTGGTGAAAAATAAGTCAATTTAGAAGTTGATGTCCGATTCGGTACAAATATGCAAAGATAGCCCTTCTTCTACTGTCAATTTCAACTTTTACTTGCAGATTTTTTCAAAGTAGCATCTACAACAACTATCTCTGGCAACTTGTTTGTTGCAGTTTCATGCTTACTCTTGTAATCATATACAGTCTTTATTCTCTTGAGATGGCTCTCATCAAGAAGTACAATAAAGAAAATACTATTGTTTGTTTTCTCTGCTTTGTCATAGATGAGAAGTTGAGTTTTGTATCCATGCAACAACTTTAGATTACGAGACAGCTTCATCTCTACATTAACTTTAACAGAACCTTTACTGACTTTGAAATCTACAGGTCCTCTTCCTGCATCGCTTTCTGGACTTATATCTAAATCATTGGCAGTACAGTATGAATCTGCAATTGCAAAATATAACATCTGTGAAAATGACTCTGGTCTATATGAGCCATCGGCATTATGAAACATCTTGAACAAACCATTGTCTTCCACTAAAGATTTATAGTGCTCACAAATATCCTGCACCACCTCAATTGGTTTCTTAGTATCAGCAATGACAAGAGGATAATCTGCACTATACTCTTGTGCCAACTCTTTCCATATAAAATTGCCAGAAGGATCATTTACGAAATCATATCCTTCGTCAACCTTACTTTGATAGATGCGTATGAGTTCTTTAAGTAGATCTGGATTATGTATCAGTAAGCTCTTAAGCCTTGACTTTTCAAGTTTCGATCCGCTGAAAGTAGTGCTTATAATATGATTTACTTTACTTCGTAGTTTTTCATTGTGAGCACATGCGGTACTAATATCATCCCGATCAAATGATATAGGTAGCTTGACCAATACTTCTGTAGGTACAAATACTATATAGGCATCGCTATAGAATGGTATATTGAACTTTTTAGATTTATAATCATATGGTTTAGTAGTAAGCTTCAAGGTTGTAGCTATACGTTGTGTGTACTCCAAAAAATCATCTGTCAGGATAGATATAAACATGTCACTGATCCTGTCTGCACCGATACCTTCTTCCAGTAAGCCAATCAGTTCAAATATTTCAGGGTCTTCTATGCCTGCTTTAACAATGTCATAAGCTGTCTTTGCAAGTTTCATTGCAAAGACTTTTCCTATGCCAGAGCCTCGCTTATTTGTTTTTGAGTAACCAAGTCCTACATGTGCTAACTCATGGAACTCAAACTCTTTAAGAGCTTGTCTAAAAAAGGTATCCTTAACTGTTGGTTCTTTAGCATACTTGAGTATTTTTATTATTTTTTCAAACTTTGATTTATACTTCACATAGGAGTCTTTAAACTCCTTTACCTTGATACCTTCAAATAGGTGTGGTAATACATAGTATTCGGAGTCTCTATTGATATATCCATCGTAAACACCAAGCTCCTTAAGGGCTGTTGCCTTTATCTTAAATGCTTCATAATATCTTATGTTATCACTCATAGTGTACACTCCTTTTTAAAATCTAATCAAAGATTGACATTCATCTAACCTTTTATATATCTACTAGAAATCGTTTATCATCTTTCTTTTTTTCTAGGGTAAATAAACTGTCCATCATTACCTCAAATATTTTTAAAACCTCGAATTTAAATCGAGGTCTCATTTAATCGCTCAGACAACGAACCGAAAACCCGTTGGCACGATTGTTGTTGTTCGTATCCGCGTCATTATCGTTGAAGTTCAAGTTGTGCGAGTTAGAGCCACTCACCGAACTTGACCAGACGATACCGTTGTCGCCCTGATTGTTCACAGAGACGTCATCGTTGTTGCGGTTACCCGCAGATGGCAAAAAGCACAAATTTTAATATTTACTCTAGTTATGACCTCATAAAAAGAGTTTTGTGCTGGGATTAAAAAACACTCTTAAATCTCAAAACAGAGATGTAACTCTCGCTTCTACTTTACCCATCCAACCACCCAAAAATTACAAAAACTTAAGTTTATTTTAAGCTTAAAATCTCTTGCAAGCTAACACTTGCAAAATTATTAATTTTTAATCCCTCAGACAACGAACCGAAAACCCGTTGGCACGATAGTCGCTGTCCGA
>VCAW01000044.1 GCA_013607775.1 Campylobacterota bacterium
CTTTTTACGAAGTTACTTTGTTTAAGTAGTCTTGTGATTTTAATCTCTTGAAGAACTTCTAAAATCGGATTCTTTAATAAGCTCTTCATAGCATAATTGATATAATTTGCAAGTTCCATAAAATAAGCCCTTTATAATGATGTTGTGGTAACAAAATTATACTCAAAAGTGCCTATTTATGGGCTTTAATACTCAACTTAAGTTCGTGGATTTAGTGGAATTTATGTGCGAAAGTTGAGTTATTTATTTTAAATATTTGGAATATTTGGAACTAGCGTATAGTAATTAGTTCTAAAATATGATAGAATATAAACTATGAGTTTAGAAAAAGAGTTAAAATTAAAACAACTGTATCGATTGTTGCCCGAAGGTGTTGTAGCACCAAGTTCATGGTTCACGGCCAATGGCTATTCCTCACAGCTAATCTACAAGTATGTTAAAAACGGATGGCTGACCAAACTTGGGAACGGAGCCTACATAAGACCTGCATCAATATTGGAGTGGCAGGGAGCCGTACTGGGACTTCAGAAGCTTGCAGGACTGCCTTTTCATGTGGGAGGACTTTCCACACTTAACCTTTTGGGTTATGCACATTACTTACCTCTAGGGGGAGAGAAGTCTATTACACTGTATGGGAATAAAACACCTCCTTCATGGATCAGGCAGATAGAGTCTCTCTCCTTCACCTTTTATAAAAAACCACTCTTTGGAGATTTGGGACTAAAGAAACAGGATACCTCTATACGAGATTGGCAAATAACCATCTCTTCTCCCGAAAGAGCTATACTTGAACTTCTCTACCAAGTGGGAGATAAAGGAATCAGTTTTAAGTTTGTTGCAGAGATATTTGAAGGATTGACAACACTAAGTCCAAGAGTTCTAAATAAGTTACTTCAGAACTGTAGCAGTAGAAAAGTAAAACGATTGTTTCTCTTCTTCTCAAACTACTATAATTTCCCCTGGACTAGGCATATCAGTAAAGATATAGAAATAGGCTCAGGAAAACTGCAAATTGTTAAAGATGGAAATTATCATAAAACCTATATGATTACAGTGCCAAAGGAATTTAATGCTTGACAGCTCAAATATTTACTACAAACAAGTACAGCTACTTTTAGAAGTACTGCCATACATCAATAATGAAGAGTGCTTTGCCCTCAAAGGCGGAACAGCCATCAATATGTTCATCAGAGATATGCCAAGACTCTCTGTAGATATTGACTTGATGTATCTACCTGTTGAGGATAGAACAAGCAGTCTGAAACATATTGCTGAGTCACTTGAAAGAATTGCACAGGGTATTGAGAAGATCATGAAAAGTTCAAAAGTATATCGACTGGAACAAAGAGGAGACGGAACACTCTCTAAGCTGCAAGTTGAAAAAGAAAGTGTCCGTATCAAGATAGAGACATCACCTGTAATGAGAGGTACGGTTAAAGAGCCAACTCTTAAAATGGTAAGTCCAAAAGTAGAAGAAGCATTTGGATTTGCAGAAACATTGGTAGTACATCATGATGACCTCTATGCAGGCAAAATATGTGCAGCGCTTGACCGTCAGCATCCAAGAGACTTTTTTGATGCAAAAGGACTGCTTGAAAATGAAGGTATTAGTGATTCTCTTATGGATGTATTTATCGTTTATCTTATTAGTTCCAGTCAGCCTATATCTAAACTACTACAGCCTAACCTCATAGATATTAGCCATACATTTAAAGAACAATTTATAGGTATGACTACAGAACCTATAGAGCTAGAACTTTTAACAGATACAAGAGAAGAACTGATAAAGCTCCTGCATCAGAAATTGACAGAAGAGCATAAAGCGTTTTTACTTGGGTTCAAAAAAGGAGATCCTGATTGGGGTCTATTGCCGTTCAAGAATATTGATCAGCTTCCATCAGTAAAATGGAAAATGCTAAATCTTGAAAAAATGGATAAGGCTAAACGTTTAGAGGCTTTTGAAAAGTTAGAACATAGTTTGAATACTAAAAAGAATTGATACGTCTAAAAAATAGACCCGTGGTGGTACATAGGTGGTATTTAAGGTTTTTACAAAACAGTAAAAATACTCTCAAAGTACGTTGTGTTGGTAGCTAGTTTGGATTGTTTAAAATGTATGGCCGGGAGAGAGGGATTCGAACCCCTCGGATGGCTAGCAAGGAAATAGCTCTAACCCCCGTAATATAGGGACTTGTTAGAGTTTATTGTATCAAAAAAAATAAATGTCAGTAGATAATGGGCGTTACTTACTGACAAATCGGCTGACATCTACAGGGCATAATATGTACTCCTATTAAGGTCTACAATGCTAATGTTCTGTTGAATTTAGTACCTATTCTAAACCACTGGAGCAACATCCGCTAACAATAGCTCACTTTGCTCTTCTGCATCAAGGACAATGTGTTCTATTTCGGCATCTGCCTCTTTTGTGAAAGCCTCTTTATCGATCCAATGATAGTCAATTCTCAAACTGCTGTATTTATCGTATATTCGATCTATCTGTATTGGATATTCCGAAAGTTTTTGTAGAGTCTCTTTTATGAGATCTTTCCAAATTGTTTTAGTATAGTCTCTTCCCCATTTCTTTTTATAGCGTTGCTTAATCTCTTCAACCAGCTTATCTGTGGTGATCTCGCCCTTTTCCACCCGAATGAGGTTTTTGATACTTTGCTCATCTGCAAAAAGATCTGCTTGGGCTTGATTGCCGATCACCCAAAGGATCCGATCATACGCCTCTTGGCTGATCTCGTCTTTGTGCTTGTCCAAATATGTGATGCTTTGTGCTTTTTTCTGTTCCCAGGTCATTTGGTCTCCCTTTTTTGCTTCAAATATGTGCGACATATTTTTCATATACTCTTCCATTGATGCAAGAGTATTCTCATCGATCTCCTCTTTTTCCAAAGATGAAGTATCGTTGACAGGTTCGATTAACTCTCCCTCTATCACCTCATTCTTATTGCTTACCTTTTCATTAGAATTTGGTTCAAATTCTTTTTTGGCGTATTTCAAAAAAGCATCGTATCCCATTTTAAGATTGAGATCGTTTTGCATTTTTTCATACAAGACTTTGTAAACGACAAAGCCTTGATTATATGCTTCACGGATCTTTTTTATATGCTGATAAAACTCAACTTTGGCAGGAAGGGTTTATAGTTTCTCTAAATAAATTTACGAGAATCTATAATCGTCCTGAATCCTTATTCGCAGCTAACGCAGCTCAACGGTGAAAGAGA
>VCAW01000045.1 GCA_013607775.1 Campylobacterota bacterium
CTCATAAAAAGCCTTATAGTTTTTTTGATAAAGTTTTAATGTTTGTTGTAAAGTATTATAACATTTATCGGGCTCTAAAGGTTTTTTTGAAATTTAATTTAGCTTAAATTGTGGGTTGTTTTTGGTAATCTGCAAGTGGCTCATTATAGTGTGATTTAAAGTAAGAAAGAAGAGAGATAAGCCAAAAGGCTTATCTCATAAATAGATTAGTGCAAGAAGTGTCTAACAGTAGTAAAGTAAAGTGAAATACCGTGCTCGTTGGCAGCTTCAATGACTTCGTCATCACGTATACTTCCACCAGGCTCTATGATAGCTTTTACACCAGCTTCAGCTGCTGCATCGATGCTGTCACGGAATGGGAAGAATGCTTCTGATGCCATAGCAGCTCCGCTCACATCAAGACCCATCTCTTTTGCTTTTTTGAGTGCACATTGAGCTGCATCAACACGTGATGTCATACCCATACCTACCGCGACCATCGCTGAGTCTTTGACGTAGACTACACAGTTTGACTTCGTAAGTCCTGCAACTTTCCATGCTATCTCTAAGTCTTTCATCTCTTGTGTTGAAGCAGTAAGTTCTGACTTTTTCTCTGCATTATGTACTTCATTATCACAGATACAGTCTGAGTTTTGGTAAACAAATCCACCATCTACATGTTTAAAGTCATGAGAGTCTTTGCTCATTACGAGTTTAGTTCCACCTTGAGAAAAGAGTTTAAGACGTTTTTTCTTCTCAAATACTTCTAAAGCTTCAGGTGTAAAATCTGCCGCCATGACTACTTCCAAGAAGATTTCATTCATCTTTTCAGCGAGTGGTGCATCTACCAAACCATTTACTGCTACCACACCACCAAAGGCAGAAACAGGGTCAGATTTAAGTGCTTCTACATAACTTTCAAGCAACGTGTCTCTCAATGCAAATCCACATGGGTTACCATGCTTTACGATACATACTGCATTTTCATCACCAAAACTTGAAGCGATTTTAAGTGCACTATTTACATCATTTATATTGTTAAATGAAGCTTCACCTTTTACTTGTTTGAAATTGTTTGTGAAGTGAGAGTCAAACTCATAGAGTGCACCATCTTGATGTGGGTTTTCACCATAACGTGTTTGGAAAGATTTTTTACCTGTGATGAACTGATACTCACCAAAGCCATTGTTAAATCTACCATTCATGTAGTTTGCTATCATAGAGTCATACGCTGCTGTATGCTCGAAGGCTTTTATCATAAGCCCACGTCTGAACTCTAAGGTATCTTCCTTGTTTTCAAGCGCAGATAAAACAGAGGCATAATCATTTGCATCTGTCACAATAAGCACATCATTAAAGTTCTTCGCAGCACTACGTACCATCGTTGGTCCACCAATGTCAATATTTTCGATAATCTCATCAAAATCTTCAGTTCTCTCGATGGTCTCTTTAAACGGGTAAAGGTTTACACATACAAGATCGATGCCTTCAACACCAAGCTCTTTGGCTTGTGCCACATGAGCCGCGTCTCCACGTTTGTGGAGAATTCCCCCGTGTACGTAAGGGTTAAGTGTTTTTACACGCCCTTCAAAACACTCAGGAAACTTAGTCACTTCGTCTATTTCTATGACTTTTACACCCTCTTCGTTTAACTTTTTGTATGTTCCACCAGTTGAGATAATCTCCCAACCTTGAGACTCTAACCCTTTAGCGAACTCTACGATGCCTGCTTTGTCACTTACGCTTAATAATGCTCTCATTTCTACCCTTATCTTATAAATCTTGTTCTATCGTTCTTGCAAATGTATTAAAATACACATCTTTTACTTTTGTTAGTGGAAGTGAAACATCATTTACTTTTACATTTTCTCCACCAACAGTACCAATGTTCGTTACTTTAATGCCTAACTCCATTGCCATACGAATCACTGCTTCTGCATTCTCACTACTTACTTCAAGAAGTGCTCTGCTTTGTGACTCATCAAAAATATCTCTACTCTCTTCTACATTCAATGATGCTTCCACACCCATACCAGAAACTGCTGCCATTTTAGAAAGTGCTATGGCTAAACCACCCACATTTACATCTTTTGCAGACTTCAATAGTCCTTTTTTATTTGCCTCTATTACAAGCTCCCAAAGTGCAAGCTCTTGCTTGTAGTCAAAGCTTGGAAGTGTTCCAGCAGTTTCACCATGCAGTGACTTAATGTAAAGTGATCCACCAAACTCACCTTTGGTTTCACCAACAAGAAGTAATTGACTTCCCTCTTCTTGGAAAGCAGAAGGCAGTACCTTGTTTTCATAGTCATTCAGTCCTACCATAGCGATAGCAGGTGTTGGGAATACTGAAACACCATTGGTTTCATTGTAGAGCGATACGTTACCAGATACAACAGGCGTGTTAAGTTCTAAACATGCCTCTTTAATACCTGCACATCCCTCTGCAAACTGCCACATTACCTCTGGGTTTTCAGGGTTTCCATAGTTTAGACAATCTGTAATAGAAAGTGGTCTAGCCCCTGACATCGCTACGTTACGTCCAGACTCTACTACAGCCAATGCTGCACCCTTTTTAGGGTCGATATAACAGTAACGCGGGTTACAGTCTGAAGACATCGCCAATGCTTTACCATTCTCTTTAATACGAATACACGAAGCATCTAGGCTTCCTGGGTGTTTGTTCGTATTGGTTTGTACCATTGAGTCGTATTGGTTGTAAACCCATGCTTTGTCTGAGATTTCTATATTTGAAAGTAGTGTTTCATATGCTTCTTGGTCATTGACTGCTTTGTAGCTGTCTATATTTTTTGCATTTACAACATCCAGGTATGTTGGACGTGCGATAGGTCTGTCAAGTACAGGTGCCTCTTCACTCACAGGAGCGATAGGCATATCGGCACACTTCTCACCATGCCACATAAGCTCCATGCGTGCTGTGTCTGTCACTTCACCGATAACCGCAACATCAAGTCCCCATTTTTCAAAAATGTCGATAATAGCTTGCTCACTACCTTGTTTCGCACAGATAAGCATACGTTCTTGAGACTCAGAAAGCATGAAGTCATACGGTGTCATACCCTCTTCACGTGCAGGAACTTTGTCAAGGTGCATAATGAGCCCTGCACCTGTTTTACCCGCCATCTCAAATGCAGATGATGTAAGCCCCGCTGCACCCATATCTTGGATACCCACAATGAGGTCTGCTTTAAAGAGTTCTAAACATGCTTCAAGTAGAAGTTTTTCTGTAAATGGGTCACCCACTTGTACTGTAGGACGGAGTGATTTAGACTCTTCTGTAAATGAGTCTGAAGACATTACAGCTCCACCAAGACCATCACGACCAGTTTTAGAACCGACATACATCACTGGGTTACCAAGTCCTGATGCTACACCCAAAAAGATTTCATCTGATTTTACAAGCCCAAGTGAAAATGCATTAACCAAGATGTTTCCATTGTAAGATTCATCGAAACTTACTTCTCCACCAATGGTTGGCACACCCATACAGTTACCATAACTTCCAATACCATCTACCACACCACGAACAAGGTGCCTTTGGTATTTTGCAGTCTCTGAGTCACCTTTAACTGTACCAAAACGTAAAGCGTTCATATTGGCTACAGGTCTAGCACCCATAGTAAAGATGTCACGGAGTATCCCACCTACACCTGTCGCAGCACCTTGAAAAGGCTCGATAAATGATGGGTGGTTGTGTGACTCCATTTTAAAGACAGCCGCGATACCGTCACCTACATCAATAACACCAGCATTTTCACCAGGCCCTTGTATAACCCATGGTGCAGTCGTAGGGAACCCTCTAAGGTATTTTGTACTTGACTTATAAGAACAGTGCTCAGACCACATTGCAGAGAAGATACCTATCTCTACAAGGTTTGGGTGACGACCATCTAATATACGTAAGATATCTTGGTACTCTTCTTTGCTAAGTTTATGATTTTTTAAAACTTCATCTAAATCTTCAATCGGTTGTGACATCAGTGCGTCCTTTGGGGCGTTTATTAAGAACAGTATTTTACTAAAAAAGTGCTAAATAAGGCTTGAAAAGGTAGAATATGTCACTAAGAATTAAAGGGTACAAATGGATAAAATTTTACAGATGTTACAACTCCAGCAAGAACTTAATGATGCTACCAATGGTCAAGATTGGGAAAAAGGTATCACAAAAAATGGTAAACTTATAGACTGGAAGCGTTGTACTTACCTTGAGTGTGCAGAACTTATAGAGTCTTACCCTTGGAAACACTGGAAAAATATAGATGCCCAGCCTGATTATGCAAACATACAAATAGAGGCTGTCGATATTTGGCACTTTATTATGTCTCAAGGGCTGGAAGACTATAAAATGAAAAATCTTGGTAGCATTGAAGATTTGGCTAAAGCCATACATGCATTGCCAAATTTCTCACACTTTACAGCAGACATCACACCTACTACAAAAAACTACTATGAACAGATAGAAGTGGTAGAAGTACTTATGAAAACACTTTTTTGTGGAGATTCTACAGAGGCACTGATGGAAGCATTCATCGATGTTGCCGTACAATCAGGATTAAACTTAGATGCACTCTACAAACTCTACGTAGGTAAAAACATACTCAACAAGTTTAGACAAAATCACGGCTACAAAGATGGTTCATACATCAAAATATGGAATGGTGAAGAAGATAATGTCACCATGCAGAGCATCTTAGAAGATGATAACATCACCCCTGAAGGGCTTTATAAAGGTTTAGAAAAAGCGTATCCGAAGGGATAAGCTTTTTCTACTCTGCAACTCTTGTTAAATCTTTTTTAACCACTTGATTTCCATGTACTGAAACCCTTGTAGCGATACGTATACTTTTTTCACTTCCAAATCCACACTGTTCTGCACATTTTACAGTACCGATAAGATAGTAACTTCCATTTGGCACACCATAAAATGCAAAGTCACCATTGCTGTTTGCTGCAGTGAACTTCAAATAATTAAAGAGTCTAGAGTCTGCTTTTTGCATTCTAGCACCTCCTAGATAACTCTCTTCATACCACTGTTTTGAATATGAAGTAATAGGATTGAGATAGAGTCTTGTTCCTGCACCCACAACAGGTGAGCCGTAAAGGTCAGTAATATATATTTTACCTTTAATCGTTCCTCTTCCTGTTCTTGGCAATGCATAATACTCAGAAGTAGGGAACTCAATGCGTGGCATTTTACTCTCTTCACCCTCTTCTGTGATCATCATCTCAGATTCAGTCATATTTTCATCCAAATCTGACAAATCCACATCATTGACATTATATTTGTTGGCACTATTTCCATACGGATTTAAAGGTACTTCTCTTGGAACACACCCTGTAAATAGAAAAGTAAGCACTAAAAAAAGCCCTATTGCATAAAAAGTTTTAAACATTTTTCCCCTAATTGATTCATATTTGTATTATACACATTTAATTTAACATTTTCTTTTCTTGAGTATTTTCTCAAGTAATACCTGTGCTCTATCATCTCCTGCAAATGCCGCTTTCTGTGATAAAAATGCAGCATTTTGGCAGCTTTTACGTACAGCTTGACCTTTAGCATACCGTTTCGCCAATTCATATTGAGAGAGAGATTCACCCTCTCTTGCAAAACGATGCAGATGTTTTACTTTGCGTTTTTCACCCTTATAATACTTCACAGTATTCAACATAAACCATAGTGTAAAAAGCGTTAAAAATAGAATTACATACAATTCGATATTTTCAATATGTTGTATTTTTTCTATCATATCTTTGATTTCCATACTACTTTCCTAAACAAAATTCGCCAAACATTTTATCGAGTATCTCTTCACTGTCATACGGTTTTGAAATAGAAGAGATACTTTTTACAGCCTCTTGCAGATGATAAGAGAAAAACTCGAGTTCACCATCTAATAAAGGTAATTTAGCATCAACAATAGACTGCTTTGTTTGTGTTACGGCTTCTATCTGACGTGCAGAAATGAGCATTAGCTCTTCACCCTCACCTATACTGTCAAAAAGTTTTTCCAACTTTTCTGTGAGTTTAACAAATGCTTTTTTTGCACTGACTTCTATTGTATCAAAGTTGTGTGACTTCTCTATTACCAGTTTTTGTTCCAAATCCGATTTGTTAAGAGCTACAATAATATGTTTCTCTTCCAATGCCTCTAAAATGGAAAATATTTTCTCATCTTCACTATCGAAAGGGCGAGAGTAATCAAAAAGTGCGATAATCACATCCGCATCTTCTACAGAAGACAGTGAACGTTCAATACCTATCTTCTCTATGGTATCTTCTGATTCGCGTATACCTGCAGTGTCCACAAGTCTGATAATATGTGAACCAATACGTACCTGCTCTTCTATCGTATCTCTCGTAGTTCCAGCAATATCTGAGACAATGGCTCTATCATAAGATAGCAATGCATTAAGCAGTGAACTCTTCCCTACATTTGGCTTACCAATAATAGCCACTTTAAAGCCTTCTATCAGCCCTCTACGTCTATGACTTGCATCAACTATCTGTTCTATCTTCTGTGTGAGGGTATCAAGTTGTGTAACAATACTTTGCATAATATCATCAGGAATATCCTCTTCTGCATAATCTATCATGACTTCAGAATATGCAAGAGAACGCAAAAGTGCTTCTCTGCTTTCATCTACAAAAGTTTTAAGTTCACCCTTCATCTGCTTGGCTAAAATTTTCGCTGCATCCACAGACTTGGCTTCAATAAGTTTAGAAATAGCTTCCGCTTCAGTAAGGTCTATCTTACCATTGAGAAAAGCACGTTTTGAGAATTCGCCAGGTTCGGCAAGTCTTACACCATAGGATAAAATAGTATCAAGTATTTCTTGTGCAACAATCATCCCACCATGGCACTGAAATTCTACTATCTCCTCACCTGTAAAAGAGTGAGGTCCTGCAAAATAAATCATAATAGCATGGTCAATGAGATCGTCATTTGCATTATAGAGTGATGTGAGATGGGCATGGCGTGGAATGATATTTTCTAATTTAGAAATCTTATGGGCAATAGATAAAGCTGCCTCTCCACTTACTCTAATGATAGAGATAGAGGAGACACCATGTGCAGTGGCAATGGCTGCTATAGAGTTATGCATGATGCTTAGTGATGACTCTTGGAAGGATTGTTAAATTCATTAATGACAACAAATTTTTTACCTTCACGCCCTGTTTTTACAGCTACATACTTGTCTGGAAAGCGTTCACGCAGTTGTTCAAGTGCTATTTGTACCAAAATACCATCAAGGAAACGTGTTTTTCCTTTGCCCTGTTTCTCTACATTTTCAATGACCGGTTTGATGTAGTTACGCATCATCTCTTGCTGTGTAGTTAAAAACTCTGCAATTTCAAGTTTGATAAAGAGTTCATACTTTGTATGTAACCAATTAAATATCATGTATGACAATGCATTGTAACGATATCCCTCTTTACCAATAATAAGTGCAGCATCCTCACCATCAATAAAGATGAGTGCAGTGTTGTCCACAACATCTACTTCTACAACATCAATGTCAAAACATGATTTTTCAAGTAGCTCTTTGAGTTGATTTTCAATAAGCAGTGCAAGTTCATCATACACTACATCCTCTTCTTCAATGATCTCTTCTTTATCTGCTTCAAAAAAACTGTCTAAAACTGCATCTTTTTCTGCTACAACAGTCTCAGAAACTTCTACATCTTTTTTAAGAGGTTTTACTTTGACTACTTCATCTTTTACCGTAGCAATAATCTCAGAGGCAACACTCTCTTCTTCTGTTGGAAGTACTGTTGAGATTTTTTCTTTTACTTTTTCAGTTTTTTGAACAGATTTTGCTACTTTTTTACAAGTAGCAACAATAATGGCATTTTTTTTCAAAAACCCCAAAATACCTTTCGATGAGTGTTGCACAACTTCACATTGAAGTTCAGAAATAGAACATTCTAACACTTTAGAAGCTTCTGCGTAGGCAGCCTCAAGTGTCGGTGCTTCAACCTTTTTCATCACTAGTCCTTTTTTGTCTTATGTGCTAACGCCGCTGCTGCTTTATGCTTCGCATACATATGATTGATAAAATACTGTTGTGCAATCGTAAAGAGGTTATTCACTAACCAGTATAGTACAAGCCCTGATGGGAAATAGATAAAGAATACTGTCATCAATACAGGGAAGAACTTAAAGATTTTCTCTTGTAATGGATCTGTAAAGTTAGATGGTGTAATACGTTGTTGGAACCACATTGAAGCACCCATTAAAATAGGGAGTACAAAATAAGGATCCATCTGTGCCAAGTTATGAATCCAGAGTATCCAAGGTGCACCTTCAAGCTCAACAGCATTTAAAAGTACACGGTAGAGTGCGAAGAATACAGGAATTTGGAGAATCATAGGTAAACATCCGCCCATAGGGTTTGCACCATGTTTTTTGTACATAGCCATCATCTGTGCATTCATTTTTGCAGGATCACCTTTGTACTTCTCTTTAAGCTCTTTCATTTTTGGTGCGAGATCTTTAAGCTTTTGCATTGACATCATACCCTTGTATGAAAGTGGGAAAAGTATTAACTTCACAAGCAGTGTAAAGAAGATAATCGCCCAACCCCAGTTACCTATGTGGGAGTGTATCCATAAAAGTACTTTATAAAATGGTTTAGACAAGAACGAAAAGAAACCAAATTCAATAGCATCGGTGAGTTCAGGATTGATACTTTTAAGTACCTCATAATCTTTTGTACCGATGTAGGCATGAAGATTTAAATTTTGTGCACCTTCTACAAAAATAAGTGGGTCATCATTTGCTTCTTTTAAGACAGATACATTGAGTCCTTTATTGAAGTCAAAAAACATAGAAGCTACATATCTATCAAAAGCTGAAGCAATTTTTGCATGTTCAAATTTCTCAATACCTTCTGCTTTACCATCTTCTATAGTAGTAATAATATTGTCTGCACCTTCAATGAGTGCCCCACGTACAAGCATATATCTAGAATCATCAGCCATGGGACGATGACCAGGCGTAACAAAGTAAGGTACATCGTTTGAAAGAGAGATGTTTACTTCATACTCACCTGTAGGTTTCACTGTAATTTTTTTAGTCACTGTTACACCGCTAAGTGATTGCGTAAGTGTAAGTGTCTGTGCAGCATTTGCAACATCAAGGGTTTGTGCGCCACTGTTTACATAAGGTGTTATAAATGCTTCTTCATTGAGTTTTGCATCTGAGAATCTTAATTCCAATGGTTTCACAGCTGTAGGTGATAACATTTTAATATGATCACCCTCTTTTGTCTCATATTTCTTTTCTAAGAGTTCCATTTGTGAAATACGCCCAAGCTCATCGATGGTCATAATGAAATTTGTTGACTTAATTGTAGCAATAGATGGTAAAGCTTTTTCCACAGGTGCCTTTGTCATGGTATTGTTTTCATTCGTAGTCGGCGCAACATTTTGTGTTTGTGTCACACTTGGCGTGGCATGCTCTTGTGTGGTTTGTGCTGTTTTCGTTTCTCCATTTCCTGTTTGTGTTGGCGTGAGTTCTTTTACAGGGAAAAAATAGCTATATCCTACAAATACGAAAAATGAAAGCACGAGTGCGAGAAGAAGTCTTTTGTTTAAATCTTGTTGTTCCAAAGTGTTACCTTTAAATTATTTAGTCTATAAATTATTAGTCTGATAGTATAGTCTATTTTATATTAATGCAGCGCACTTTTTAAGTGCATGAAGATATGATTTCTTTGTCTCTAAAAAGTTTTGACTTAATAGATCAGGTTTTGCAACCAAAACATAAGACCCTGAAGTTATGAGGTCAATATTTTCGATGAAATGTGCTCTTAGTAAACGCTTCGCTCTATTTCTGTGAACTGCATTTCCAACTTTTTTGCTGGCTACAAATCCTACTGTACGTATATCACTTTTTTTAAAAAAGAGAACAAAGTAAGGCGTGTGCCATATTTTCGTGGCTTGTTTATAGACCACGTTAAATTCTTTAGTCGTTTGAATCCTAGTAAAATATTTTATTTTGCTAATAATCCAATTCCTAAAGACAATCTCAAAGACTTATACAGCTAGTCTTTTTCTACCTTTTGCACGTCTAGCAGAGATTACTTTTCTACCATTTTTAGTTTTCATTCTTGTTCTAAATCCGTGTGTTCTTTTTCTTGGTGTACTATGTGGTTGGTATGTTCTTTTCATTCTGAATCATCCTTAATTATTTTTACCCGCATTACTGTAGGTATTATTTGGACGCGATTTTATCGTAAAACCGCTTAAATACCACTAATTTAGTTCATACTTTTATATACAATTTCATTTATTTTCTTCTCAAGTTTCGTTTTCATAAATATTTCTAACAATTTAAAAACCACATTTTTAACCTGATTACGGGTTGAACGCACTTCAACCTCAGAACAATATACATTGGTTCCTTTTTGTGAAAGTATATTACGTATAACTCTATCAGCAAAATGATATCCACCATCTACCTTTGTATCTTGACAAAGCATGACATAGATTTGCTCTTCTTTGTCTATTTCAAATAAAATATCAGTATCCCGTTTTTCATGGTCAAGCAAAGTAGCCATATCTATATCTTCCGCTGTCAACAAAATAAGTACAAAGGCTTCTACCCCTTCATGCTCCATCAGATGATAGACAACTTCTATCGTCTTTTCAAGTTCTTCAATCATTTTTACAGCCAGTACTATCTCTTTGGCATTAAATTTTAACCCTTGTTTATGTGCTTCATTTTCTCGTATACCCATTAATTTATTCCTTTATACGTACTTTATAAGCTCTAAAATTTAATTATATCAAAATATTTTAGATATCGTTGCTATAATCTTGTATGAAAAATATACAGTACACATATCTTCCTTCTCCTTGCTGGCTACTTGAAGAAGATAGATTACAAAAAAATCTTTTACTCATTGAACACATACGCAGACAATCAGGGGCAAAAGTACTACTTGCCCTTAAAGGGTATGCCCTATGGAAAAGTTTTGAGCTATGTAAGCCCTATCTTAATGGTTGCTGTGCTTCTGGGCTACATGAAGCCAAATTGGCTTATGAGACATTTGGCAAAGAGGTACATACCTATGCCCCTGCCTTTAAAGAAGAAGAGATAGAAGAAATTGCAACCATTTCCCATCATATGGTTTTTAATTCAGCTCACCAACTAAGAAAATTTGGAGAGATAGCCAAAAGTGTCAATCCAAATCTTTCACTAGGTCTGCGTGTCAATCCTGAATACTCAGAATCACCCAAAGAGATATATAATCCCTGTGGACTCTACTCAAGACTAGGTACCACCCTTCAAAATCTAGATGAAGATGTTTTATCTTTCTGTGAAGGCTTGCACTTTCATGCCCTCTGTGAGCAGAGTGCAGATGCTTTGGAAAAAGTATTGGAACATTTTGAAGCTAAATTTGGCAAGTATATCCCTCAGATGAAATGGATAAATTTTGGAGGAGGGCACCACATCACACGTAAGGGCTATGATGTAGACAAACTCATACAGCTCATCAAAGCGTTTAAAGCCAAGTATAATGTAGAGGTATACCTTGAACCAGGAGAAGCCATAGGATGGGAGACAGGATCTCTAATCACTACCGTTTTGGACATCGTGCATAATGGCATAGACATTGCCATACTAGACAGCTCTGCTGAAGCACACATGCCTGACACTATTATTATGCCCTATAGGGCAGAAGTTTTGGGTGCAGGAAAAACAAATGAGAAACAACATAACTATCGTTTAGCAGGCAATACCTGTTTAGCAGGAGACATTATGGGTGACTATAGTTTTGATGCACCACTGAACATAGGAGATAAAGTTATCTTTGAAGATCAAATGCACTATACCATGGTAAAAGCCACAACATTTAACGGTATAAAACTACCAAGTATTGCCATCAAAAAGCTAGATGGCTCTATAGGTGTAGTTCGTGAATTTGACTATGAAGATTTTAAAAATAGACTCTCCTAAGAGAAACTTTAAAAATCTTTTTTATAGATGATATCATAAGACTCAGAGCGTTCACTTGCACTGATGACACTCTCTGTACTTGAACTATGCTCATACTTTAATTTGACCTCTGAGATAACATCATTCACATAAATAATTGTAATTTTCTTGGTAAGTTTTTTACCCACTTCCACACTGTTTCCCTCACCTAATACAAGGTGGTCTATTTTGACACCTAAGTTATTCAGTGCCGACTTTGCCATAGCCCCACCCATCATCTTCATCATTTCATCTCCAGAATTAGTACCAGCACCTCCTTCTGTATCGAACAAAATAAGTGAGAGAATCTGCTCTTTGGTCAAGCTTGGTTTAGAAGAGAATGTAATGTTTGGTAGATCTGCAGAACCTGTTATGGAAATAGTTACCAAATATTTCAATGCTTTATAATTCACCTTGATATCCAAAAGTGGTTTATTGGGATTACCTGTAAAATAGACCATACTCTTCTCTAAAACAAACTTTTTCTCTTGAAAAATGTACGTACTTCCTTTTAAAAGTTCAATATCTCCCAATACCAATAAGTCAGAGTATTCTGCTTTGTGAATACCCAAGTCAACATCAGCTTTCATACGAATAGCATCTTTGTTATAGACCAACGGTTTTTTTGTTTTCACTTGGAAATCAACACTCAAATTATCCATAAATGTACTGTTTTGCTCTTTTCTCATATCTTGCACAATAACAATATCACTATCAGATGCAAAACTTTTTTGACTGATATCATAATGGATATCACCATCCAAGATAACGATTTTACCTTGTACATTTGTTTTATTGCCATCCAAGACTGTTGTTATGTCAATGCTACTGTCCAAATCTATAATTTCATGGGCAATATGCAATTTTTCTGCATTGGCAACAATCTTACCTTTTTTCGTTTTTAAATCATAGGTACCTTCTGCTTTGAGCTGATCATTGACCCATAGAGGAGAGATGACAATGTCACTATCAGTCAAAGAGATGTGTGAAGGTTTTGTTGCAAATATCTTCTCCTTATCATAAGTGACACTGTAATGCGTTAACGTTATATTTCCCTCTTCATACCCTAAACCCAAGTCAATATTTTTAATATCTGTACTACTCTTGTGGTCTGCATCGTAGCTTACCAATGGAGAAGTAAGAGAAACATCTATCTTTTTAAGTGCTTCTATTTTTACATCAAGATTTGCGCTACCTTCAACTTTTGGTAACTCCCCTAAAGTATAAACTTCAGAGAGACTTTGTAAAAGGGATGGGATATTTGAGACGCTAGATTGAATGCTCAGGTTCTTCTGTGCTATACCTGTAATATCTGCTCCTAACCCTCCTAGTTGTACATTTCCATCTACTTTAGTACTATTGAGGTCATATACTGCATTTACATGCAATGTTCCTGCATGCAGACTTGCCTCTGCTTTTGTATCATAAAGTGTTGCTTCAGCTTTTAGAGGAAATAGTTTATCCCACTTTAAAGCTTCACTATAAGGTCTTAAAAGTGATTTTTTAGGTACATCTATTAACGCATTCATATGCACTTTCTCTTTATACGTCATATTGGCATCTATATTTGCAACACTTGACGCTACTTTCATATGAAGCAGATATGAGGTATTACTGTCAAAGTTCAAAGGTGCATCTATCACTACTGTTGCTTTACTTGCATTCAGTTCAGGAGGAAGTGTGACATAGTCTCGTAAAAGGATGGCCTTTTTACTCTCTATGTGTAACGTAGCACGTTTAAAGTCTTTAGAAACGAATCTACCTTGCAGCATGTTGGAAAGTATTTTTGTATCTATGCTCTTTTCATTCCCCTGATACGCTATACTTAAGTCATTCACTGGCTTCAGAAATTTAGGATCAACACCTATGAGTTGTTTAACAAAAACATCTCCTTTATAAGAAATATTTTCATCCATGAGGAATTGATTTGAGACTTTAATACCTTTTGCATAAGGTGTTGTAACGATAGCACTACTGTCGGCTTTGAGTACACCATCTTCCAGTGTATAGGTGACTGTAGATTTTAATGCATCTATATCAAAGTTAAACTCATCTTTTTTGCCTTTTAATACTTGCATCATCTTCGTATCAACACCTGCAATGATACGTGCTTGCGTGACATCCAGTTTAATCTCTATCTCTCCTAATGACTCTGGTCTAAGTGGCACATCATATTTGCTAAACAGTAGCTCTTTGACTCGTAATACTAGCTTTCCGACAAGATGGTTATCTTTGATATCACCTTCATGCTTGGCATCTGCAAAATTGGTTTTGGAAGAGAGTAAAAGATGACCTTTTTCAACAACCTGTGATGCTACATTGATACTTACATCTGTAACACCAAGGGATAAAACATCTATCTCTAAAGGGTCAAGAACTCTAGGCAAGATATCTGCTTCCAAGGATTGAATATAAATATCTGTAGGCATCATTGGATTAGATGTACTCTGTATAGCTGCATCTTCTGTAGATTTTGAAGTAGTATTACTTTCTACAAGAAGCAACGCTTCTAGTGCAAGGGTATCCAGTGATTGTATTTCCATTGTTTCAACATTCACTATACCTTTTTCTAGACTGGCTTTGAGTATAACTTTCGTGATATTAGTATCAACCACAAGCCCTAATCTGCCTATAGCTATGCTCTTGCTGTCATAATAGATATTTGTTGCTTGAAGGATGATATTTTTAATCGACACATTTTCTTCTACAAAAGGATCAATATCCACATCTACCTTAGCCACACTCACTGAAAAAGCAAAAGGTTCACTACTTGTATTGTCATCACTTGAAAAGGCATTGAGCAGCTTTTTAATTGTACTTACATTCACTTTATCCAAAGCCAGATGATTTACCCTAATTTGTTTTTTAATCAAAGCATTTGGATTCAACTTTAGACTCACATGTTTTGCTAAAGGTTGGGTATCATACGCTAGATCTTCTATCTCAACGCCAGTGAGTACATTTCCATGTATACGACTATAGGTAATATTATAATCTGGAGCAAAAGTGTCAGCTGCTTTTTTGATAACCCAAGGTGAGTTTGCAATAAAGTAAATCAAAAGACCTATAATAATAATGATCCCTAAAAAATAAAGAATGATTTTCCGCAACCAAAGTAAGGGTGAAAGTAAGAAGAATTTTTTTAAGCTCATTAAAACGACTGTCCTATCTGAAATGAAATCCCATAAATAGCAGGATCATTAACATTAAATCCTACATCCAATTTAAACGGACCTATAGGTGTCATGTACCGTACACCAACCCCAGCTGAAGAGATAATTTCCCCTTTAAAATTATATGCCATGTCTGTAAGCATCGTATTGTCATTAAACACTGCCCCATACAAGTCACCCCAAACTGGGTAGTCTGCTTCTAAAGAGAAATTTGCCATAGAGGATGCCCCATAAATTGTATCTTCAGTAGGTGAGGTAATTACCCCTATCTCTCTAAAGCCATAAGCACGGTTAGAGTAAGCACCTCCGGCAAAAAAGTATTTGGATTCAGGAAGTCCTGTTTCTGATTCACTGTCTATGACACCTGCTTTACCTACCACAGCCAGTGTCAAGTCAGAAAAAGTATGAATCAGTCGTGCTTCTACCTGTGTTTTATGATAGACAGATGAATCTTCATCACGAGAAAGTCCCAATTCACTATACGCAGCCAGATAATAACCATATTTTGGATTAAGTTTGGAATCTCTTGCATCATAGACAAAATCAACATAAGGGTAAGCCAATACAAAATTTCCTTCTTTCACAGCTTTTTCTAACTCCTGTCCATCATTCAAATTATCTAATGCTGTAATATTGATGGATTCTAGTGCCATCCCTACTTTGAGACTTAGCTTTCCATTTTCATGTAGTAAATAGACTCTCGAAAAAGATTTTTCTTCTTGAAAGCCATCAAATTCCAGATTCGAATACCCTATACGTGCACCAAAATCAAGATTGTACCCAAACAGACTCCAGAATGCCGGTTTATAATAGCTCAAAATAAGTAACTGTTCAAGCTTTGACCATGAAGCCTGAAGATTCAGTTTTTGTGCATCTCCTAAAAAATTGTATTTGGTTATCTCCCCATGGACTCTAGGTCCTACATAGGTGTCATACCCTGCTCCTACTTCCATATGGTAAGGTTTTTCTATCTCCTTAAAATGTATATCTACAGGTATGACATTATAAAACTTTCTATTTACATCAATCACAACCGAATCAAAAGAGCCTAACTTATAGAGGTTATTTGATGTTTCCTGTACCTTCTCTGTACTGAACTTTTCTCCTTCAAGTGCTCTCACCCGTGAGATAATAACATCATCATCAATCGTTTTAAGTCCAGTAAGTGAAAGCTTTCCAAAGGTACAGATGTCTCCTTTTTTAAGTATATATTTCAAATCAACCTGATGTTTCTCTAAATCTACATAAGCTTTAGTATTCAAGTCATAAGAACAATATCCTCCATTTAAAAGAGTATCTATGATTTTATTTTTACTTGAGATAAATGCTTTTGCACGAAAAATATCATTTTTTTTCATCTTGATGAAGGAAGAGATATTATAATCACTCTGAATCTCAATATCTTTCACGCGTACAGGTTTATTCTCTGTAATAGTTACAATAACAGTTGTATTGGTCTCTTTTATGCTGTCTTCTATATCGTAAAAGCCTTCTGAGCTATAAAAACTTTTTATTGATTTATCAAGTGTAGGGAGTAAACTATCTTTAATGCGAGGGTTGTCTTTTTTCCAAAATTGAAAAAAACTTTTGTTGTCTACACCCAAGGCATCTTCAAGTTCAGCTGTATCAAAATGCTTTTGCCCTATAAAATGTATTGCATGTATAGGTAACACTACCTCTTCTCCATGAAGCAATATGAAGAAAAAAAGAAAAAGAAAATATCTACATTTTACATTCATTATGTTATTCCTTATACGATTCACTTTAGGGCTCCTCTAATAATAGGTAATACCCACAACATCTCTAGCTTTTGTCTAGGCTAGGCACTCTTTTGCAGTCCTAGCCTTAGCTAAGTCAAGAAAGAGTAACAACGCATAGGCGAAAGCTAGTGATGCCCGAAGGGTGGGTATTACCTATTGTTAGAGGTACCCTTTATTATAGTCTATTTAGTGTAACAGGTCTTTAACACTTTCAAGTGGGTCTTTTCCCATTTCAATCATGGCATATACTTCCGAAGCAATAGGCAGATAAATCTCTTTATCTGTAGCAATTTTATGCAGTGCTTTAGCGGTAGGAACTCCCTCTGCAACTTCACCCAATGCTTCAAGTATTTCATCCATACTTTGACCTTTTGCAAGTCCTAAACCTACTCTATAGTTACGAGAAAGCGTCGAAGATGCGGTAAGAAACAGATCTCCTGCACCACCTAAAGAGAGAAAAGTCTCTGCTTTTGCTCCAAAGGCCTCTCCAAAACGTGTCATCTCTACAAGTCCACGTGAGATGAGTGCTGCTCTCGCATTGTTACCAAGCCCTAGCCCATCACACACACCACCCGCTATGGCAATGACATTTTTGTATGCACCACTCACCTCAGCTCCAACTACATCGTCACTCACATACCCTTTAATGAAACTCGGTAATGCATCTGCATAGGTCTGGGCCAAATCCATATTGGTAGAACTTATCATCAGTGCTGTAGGTAAAGATTGCTGTACCTCTGAAGCAAAAGAAGGCCCAGATATATATGCCAATCTATCTGCACTTACAAATGCCCCATAAATATCATTTAAAAAAGCTCCTGTACTTGTTTCTATACCCTTTGCCGCAACAAGTATATTTTGTCCATTATCCACAAAATGTTCTTCTAACCATCCACGTACAAACTGTGCAGGAATTGCTAGTACCAAATACTCATACTTTAAAGCCTTTTCCATAGAAACAAAATTATCAATATCTTTACTATTACGTGAAGAGATAACCACATCATTGTCTTGTGAATAGGCATGGTACAATGCCTGTCCCCATTTACCTGCTCCAATAATAGCAATTTTCATATCGTAACTCCTCTATGCTTTGTGAAGGACTCTTTGCACAACCAGTTGTGCGGGCACTCCGCCGAGGAGGTCTCAGCGACAGCGTAGCTTGAAAAGCTTTGCTTTGAAAGCGTCCTACATATAGTTATTTTCATATCATAACTCCTTCTTTTTTATCAATGCTTCAAATGCTTCTAGTTCTTTTTGTTCACCCAAACATACAATGGTATCACCACTGTCCAACTTGTGCGAAATACCTGCAGTTACGAAAACAAACGAGTGTCCAAGCTCTTCATCTATCATACCTACCAATAACACACCATGACATGAAAAATCAATATCTTCTGCCATCATCCCATCCAAGAAAGAGTTTGGAGGTATTACCATTTCTCTAAAAGTGATACCACTCTTATTATTGACAAAATCTTCTAGGATTTTTGTTGCAATAGGTTTATCCAAGATATTATAAATCTTATTGGCACTTACTTCATAAAGGTCAATGACCTTATTGGTTCCTGCCATTTGAAGTTTTTTAGTCACATTTAAAGAATCAGAGATAGACAAAATATAAGAGTCTTTAAAGAGTGAACGTAAAGAGAGGGTTAAAAAAACATTAAGATGTTCGTCATCCATCACACATACCAGTTGTGCAAATGATTCAAGATCCATTTTCTTTAATTCACTGTCTTTAGTCACATCAGCTAAAAAAACTTTTTTAAAGTCATCATTTTGTGCATCTTCGAAAAAATGTTTCTCTGATTCTATTATAGTCACGTCAAATCCATCTTCCAAAAGACCCTTGGCAATAAACTTTCCATGGTTTCCATAGCCAAAAATAGCTATCTTATTTTTTAACATGAATATCTCCTTCATGCTGTAGTTTGAAATATTCCAAACTTATCTTTCTACCCATCACCAAAAGTACATCAAATGTCTCTATCTCCATAGTTTGAGGAGGATTAAAAATAAATTGACCTTTTCTTTCTATCCCTAAAAAGAGCAGTTTACTCTCACTAAAGGCTAAATCTTCAACCTTCTTTCCCATCATGGCATGTGAAGCATGTACATGTATCTCATCGATATTGGCAATACTTTTTCCTGTCAATATAGCATGAATGGCTTTGTACATCGTAGGTTGCGTTATCGCCGTATAAATCATCGTATTGGCAACTAAGTTAGGAAGCAGTAACTCATCTGCACCGGCATACTTAAATTTATCTACGGTCTCAGGGTCATTGACCCTTGCAATCACTTTTATATGACGTGAAATACTCTTTGCATTGAGCGTAATATAGATATTTTCCACATCACTTGAAGTGAGACACAATATGGTTATATCACAGTACTCTGTGTCAAATCTACTGAGTGTCTTATGGCTGCTTGCATCTTCATGAATAGCAATATATCCATCTTTTTTTGCAGCTTCTACACGTGCCATATCAGTATCCATAATGACATAATGCTCTATATTTTTTCTCTTTTGTCGAAAAAACATTTTTGTCATCTGTCCATAGCCACAGACAATCATAAAAGACTTACTTTTATTCATCTGTTCAACAATACGGTCTTCTTTAAGTTCATTGAGCCTTTCAGAAAAAGCAGAGACGATGACAGAAGTTACAAATGAAATCATCGCTATACCACTCACGATGATAAGAATAGAAATGGCTCTACCTACATCTGTCACAGGAGAGATGTCACCATACCCTACTGTAGAGATAGTCACAATCGCCCAGTAGATACCATCAAACAAGGTATCAATATTTGTATTGATATCTGCTTCTAAAATGTAAATCGCTATACCAGAAGTCAATACAATAAACAAAAGTAAAAAGAGAAGTGTAAGGAGTTCAAACTTCTTATTAACAAGAACATCTACAAATTGATTGATACTTTTTGTATAGCGTAACAACTTAAAAACTCTAAACAATATAAATACACGCAATATTCTCAGTGGTCTGTATGCAGGCAAAATAGCCAAAAGGTCTACAATAGCTGAAGGGGTTATCATATACTTCAGTTTTGCCAATAACCCCTGTTTAAGTACCGTATAAAAGCTAAACTCTCTACCCAGAAATTTTGCATCATTATACTCTTTAATAAGCATCTCAGAGATGTCATTATGTACCCATAAACGTAAAAGGTACTCAATGGCAAAGATAAAAGAGACCACATAGATATCATAATTATCCAGCCATAAAGGTACAGGATTTTTGACTTCATAAATAAGAATAAGTACAGAAGAGATAACCAAAAAGATAATGGTTAGATCAAAATAACGCTTATAAGGGTTGTTTGCATCATACAGAAGTGTTTTGGCAAATGCTTTGGCAGCCTTGTATTTATGAGAACGGTGAAGAAAGAGTGCGAACGATAACAACAACTCTTTCATCTATGCGCTCCTCATTAGACTATGAAAGTCTCTGTTTTAGTAACTCATTTACTTTACCAGGGTTTGCAGTTCCCTTGGATGCTTTCATTGTCTGTCCTACAAAAAATCCAAAAAGTTTATCTTTACCAGATTTATACTGTTCAACTTTATCAGGGTTCGCCGCAAGTATCTCATCAATGATGGCTAAAATAGCACCATCATCACTCACCTGTGCAAGTCCAAGCTCATCAATAAGCCCATCGACATCACGACTTTCATTCTCCATCATGTGGTCAAGTATCTCTTTCCCACCTTTTCCTGAGATGGTATCATCTGAGATTTTTGCAACGAGGGTACCTAATGTTTTTGCATCTATAGGTGAATTTTCTATATTCAATCCTACTTTATTCAAACGCCCAAGAAGCTCAGAAGTAAGCCATGTTACTGCTGTCTTAGCCTCTGCACCCTGTTCTAACATCTCTTCAAAGTAGTATGCCATCTCTTTATCCGCAGTGATGACAAGCGCATCATACATCTTAAGACCAAGTTCTTCTGTGTAACGTTTCACTTTTGCATCGGGGAGTTCTGGCATCATCTTCGCCTCATCTATCATCTCTTGAGTCACAACCAATGGACGCAAGTCTGGGTCTGGGAAGTACCGGTAGTCTGCCGCTTCCTCTTTACCTCTCATAGAACGTGTCTCTCCTGCTTCTACATCCCAAAGACGTGTTTCTTGATACACTTCTTGCTCATAGACTCCATCTTCATAGGCTTCGGTTTGACGTTGTACTTCGTAAGCAATGGCAGCAGCTACAAATTTAAAGGAGTTAATATTTTTAATCTCCACTCTGGTACCAAATGCCTCTTGCCCTTTAGGTCTTATGGAGACGTTTACATCACAGCGAAATGACCCCTCTTGCATGTTTGCATCACTTATGTCTAAGTAACGTACTGTTGAGTGTAATTTTTTCAAGTAAGCCACAGCTTCATCCGAAGATCTCATGTCTGGGTCTGAAACTATTTCAAGTAAAGGTGTACCAGCACGGTTCAAGTCCACTTTTGAGTACTCACCCTCATGCATGTTTTTCCCTGCATCTGCCTCAAGGTGCGCTTGTGTCATACCAATCGTCTTTTTACTCCCATCCGGAAGATCAATATGTACTTCACCTTTTTGAACGATTGCCTTAGTCAATTGGGTAATCTGATATGCCGATGGACTGTCTGGATAAAAATATGATTTTCTATCGAAGTGTGAAGTATGGTTTACATTTCCATTGATAGCATATCCAAGTCTCATTGCTTTGATAGCCGCTTCTTTGTTGACCACCGGCAAAGCACCAGGAAGCGCCAGACAAGTAGGACAGGTATTGCTGTTTTGGTGTTCTGCAAAAGAGGTAGGGCAAGAACAAAAAAGTTTTGTTTTTGTATTAAGTTGTACGTGAACTTCAAGACCGATGACGGTTTCAAACATAGTGATATATCCTCATTTAATAATTAGAGATATTATAGCAATATGGTGATTTGAGAGAGTTTATGTGCATTTGTTTCATAAGGGCACCTCTAATATACTCTTATTTATACATTATTTTAACAAATAATTAAAATAATGTGTAGATATTTCATAAAATGACATTTCAGAGACATTCTTATGTTATTATCGCACTGAAAGTTACGTTAAGCAGCGTATAAAACCAAACTATTCGTGAGGATAGGACGGAAAGCTACGGGTCTCTGCTCCCTTTTGTTTTCAAGAGATGGCCGGGCTACTTTCACAACTATGTACATAATAAGGTTTAATCATTATGGAAGAATTATCAACAAAAGCATCTATTTTACAACATATTTATGCAGCAAAACATGCACATCTCTCTTGGGTTAAAAAAGCCGATAGACTTGTCAATGGTTTAGACGGATGAGCCACTTGCAAATTCAATCTCACCAAACAGCTAATATCTCCTCATAACAAT
>VCAW01000046.1 GCA_013607775.1 Campylobacterota bacterium
CAGATATCGATCTGTTTAATGAATACATGGCGGATTGGCTCATTGCTTACAACACTGTTATTCCTCATCATTCACTTCAAATGAAAACTCCTGTAGAATATCTTATTCAAAATCATCATGAGTGCCATATGTTATGGACTAATACAATGGACTAATACATACGTTAGATATATTTCAGATAATTTGGGTATAATACCGTCCCATTTTATGCCAATGGACACTTGTGTCTAAAGGTTTAGAAAATTCTATAGGGAGTAAGCATATGCCAAAAATGAAAAGTGTAAAAGGCGCTGTTAAGCGTTTTAAAGTTAAAAAAAGCGGCAAAATAAAAAGAGGAACTGCATACAGAAGTCACATTCTGACTAAGGTTGACGGTGGTCACCATAGAAGTATGAGAAGTCCTAAATATGTTGATGGCGCAGACGCTAAAAACATTAAAGAGATGATTAACTAGTTAACGCTAGTAGCATTTCACAAGCAATAATCCCCCGATTAGGGGCAAGTTCAAACAGAGAGAATGTTTGACACCTACTAAAACTGATTTTCTTTTGAAAATTACAGTACAAGTATAAGGTAAAGGATAACCATGAGAGTAAAAACTGGTGTCGTAAGAACTAGAAGACACAAAAGACTATTAAAACAAGCTAGAGGGTTCTACAGTGGTAGAAGAAAACACTTCAGAAAAGCGAAGGAACAACTCGAGCGTTCATTAGTATATGCTTACAGAGATAGAAGACAAAAGAAAAGAGATTTCAGAAGATTGTGGATCACGCGTATCAATGCGGCTACAAGACTTAACGGTATGAATTACTCTACATTTATGCACGGTTTAAAAGTAGCGAACATTGAACTTGACAGAAAAATTCTTGCTGATATGGCGATGAATGCACCTGAGTCATTTACAAAAGTAGCTGAAGCTTCTAAAGCGGCACTTGCTAAATAATTAACTTTTCGTTAGTTATCTCTTGAGGAGCTTCGGCTCCTCATTCCTTCTTAACATATTTCCAAAATTTTTAATTTATATCAACCTCTTTGCGTTTCTCCAGCATAACCAATAATTCCTGGACGTAGATTACCTACTTTTTCAAAGCCCATACCTTTCATCGCGTGTTGTACTTGGAAACTTCGGCTTCCTGAGTGGCAGTAGACTATAATCTGTTCAGATTTTTTACCTGCGAGTTCTTCTTCTACTTTGGCGTAGAACTGTGAGGTGGGTACAAGAGTATCTGTGCCTACGATGTGTCCCATTTGGAACTCCATGAACTCTCTGGTGTCAACCAGTGTAAAGTCAATCATACCAAGTTTACGTGCTTCTATGAGAGCTTCCAGTTCATCGCCATCGAGTTGCTCTTCTTGCAGGAGTGCTTGGGCTTGCTCTTTGGTGAGACCTTTGGAGTGGGTGTGTACCACCTCTTCTATCTCATCATGCTGTGCTTGCGCTGCAGCATACTCTGGTGTACAGAAGATACCACAGTGACAAAGACCATCTTCAGGTATCTCTTTCTCTATAGCAGGTTTACAAGGACAAATGCGGTTGTCTGCAGCTTTTTGCTCCTCTTTGGTTTCACCAATCACCATAAAACAAGGACAAAATCTTTTACCATAAATGAGTTTATTACGGGCAAGTCCCATGGTAACACCTTCATTGACCTCTTCATTTGGGTTGGGAACCCATCCAAATTGATCATAGACTTTGTTTACAAATTTTGAGGTTTTTTCCATTTCAGCTTGAAATTCATCTGAATTCATATCTATTTGTTGCATTAGTTTCCTTTACTTGTATTTATCTCAGTATTATTAGAAACTTCATCAAACTCATTGACAAAAATTTGGATTTTTTTACTCCAGTCTTCTAAAAGGTTTCTGGTTTTGTTTAGGTCGATATTAATATGTTCATTGTTGATATTGATACCAGCTTCTTCTGTTTCTATAATGCCTTTTTGGAGATCATTCGATATCTTTTGCATTTGTATTTCCATATTTTGGCTCAGTTGCTGTAAAAAATCTTTTGTTTTATTGGTATCAATGGTAATAGTCCCTTGATTGACAGCAATACCTATTTGGTTGAGTTTCACATTTTTTTTCTGCGCCTCTTTGGCTTTTTTCTTTGCTTCAATTTCTGCAAGTACTTCTGCCTTAGCTTGTGCAGCTATTTGGGCATCATGCGTTGCTTGTGCTTTGGCATCATTTTTTTTGTCTTGACATGCTGTGAGTGAGAGTAATAGTATAAGTGAAAGCAGTAGGTTTCGCATAAGTATCCTTTGTGAAATAATGATACATTATACTATGATTTGTGAAAGAAAGGTGAAACTCCCTACCTTGAATAGGCGGGAGCATAAAGAAGAGAGTGGGTTGGGTAGATTATCCACATTTACCTTGACCACATTTTCCTTTTGCAGGAGCTTTTTTAGGTGCACCAGAACATTTACCGGTTTCGCATTTTCCAGCTTGACATTTTTGTGTATTGTTTTTATCTCCAGAACATTTTCCGCTTGCACATTTCTTTTCAGTTTTAGCGCCATTGCATTTATCTCCAGAACATTTTCCTTCTGCTGTAGCGAGTGTAAATGTAAGTGCGATTGCTCCTAGTAGTACAAATAATTTTTTCATGGTATTTCCTTTTATCTTTGATTGATAGTGTTTTATTGCTCTTCCCCAAATAAGAGGTAATCTAAGCTAAGTTTTCCGGCTCTAAGTGAAGCAAAGAGGGCTAAAAACAACATATAGTATAGTGGGATTTCAAAACCATTATCTCCGGCAGAGAAGCCGTGAGGTAAATGCACTGTGACTATCGCCACAATCATTACCACAATAAGAGGAATGGAGATGAGTCTTGTGAAAAGACCTAATGTTAAGAGTACAACACCAGTGATTTCTGTGGTTGCCGCCATATAGGCATTAAGAGTAGGGAAGGGCATGCCCATAGACCCAAACCATTCAGCTATGGCACCTATGTCTGCCCACTTCATCATAGCAGGCTCGTAAAAGCCATAAGCTACGGCAAGTCTTGCAAGAAATAGCGAGACACTCTGCCCATTGCTAAGAATATTTTTTGCTGTTTGGTGTATTGTCTTAATCATTGTTCATCCTTTATGACTATATGCTTGTTGTTACAGTGTAAGTATAGTATGTAGGATGTGTAG
>VCAW01000047.1 GCA_013607775.1 Campylobacterota bacterium
AAAAGGGAACTTTCAATATTGACAACTCTAAGCCACATTTTAGATAGGTTTGAAGATATCTTAGGTAGAATGGTTCTCATAAAAAGCCTTATAGTTTTTTTGATAAAGTTTTAATGTTTGTTGTAAAGTATTATAACATTTATCGAGGTCTAAAGGTTTTTTTGAAATTTAATTTAGCTTAAATTGTGGGTTGTTTTTGGTAATCTGCAAGTGGCTCTATAGGTTCATTTTTTATTGGGCTGATTGCCTTTTACCTCTACATGGATTCTCTACCAACTCTTTCTCTTTGGCATACAACCGTACTCAAAAATGAATTTTCAAAACACCAACGTGTCAAAACATTTGAAGAGTACAAAGCACTTGAAGAGAAACTCTTTGCTGAACTTGAAACAAAAATCTACGACAAGATACCTACAAATAAACAAAACAGTATCAATAGATATACCAAGAACTCTCTCGCTGACCCAAGACGATGGAAACCCAACTGGAACAAAAGTTTTGAACTTCCTGTAGCAAACCCAAAAGGTGCTGTGTTACTACTGCATGGGATGTCCGATGTCCCATACAGTCTACACAATCAAGCTCAGTATTTACATGAACATGGATATTGGGTGTTAAGTCTTCGTATGCCAGGGCATGGGACAATTCCCTCAGGATTAAGAGCGATGAAGTGGCAAGATATGGCTGCTGTGGTTGAACTGGGTATGAACCATCTGATACAAAAGGTGGGCAATAAATCTATAGACATCATGGGCTACTCTACAGGTGCACCGTTGGCGCTAAACTATACGCTCAAAGCATTAAAAGAAAAATCGACACTCAAAGTACCAGACAAACTTGTATTTTACTCTCCCGCTATAGGTGTGAGTGCTGCAGCACCTTTTGCTGTGTGGCAGAGTCGTGTGGGCTATGTGCTGGGTCTTCCAAAATTAGAGTGGAACGCACTAAACAGTAAGAGTATGACCCATTCAAATACGGCTCATTTGCTGTCAATGCAGGTGATAAGGTTTACCGTTTGGCAAAAGAGGTACAAAAACAGTTTGATACACTCGAAATGCACTCAAGCAAAAAACCTTTCCCTCTATACTAAGTTTTCAGTCTATCGTGGACAGTACAGTTTCAGTATCTGCTGTGATAGATAAACTCTATAACAGACTGCCAAAAGGTAAACATAACTTAGTTCTTTTTGACATCAACCACAACTTTGACCGTAACCATTTAATAAAACAAGGGGTTTCAGATACGCTACAAGCACTACGAAATACCCCAGTAAATCCAAACTACACCTTTGAACTCATTTCTAACATAGATACCAACGACACAAGAGTACAAGATATCATCAACCATCAAAAAGGTAAAACACTCAACTTCCATTGGGCAAAAGGGCTCTACTCCCTCTCTCATCTAGCCATGCCCATCAGTCCCCTAGACCCACTCTATGGAAGTCAAGATGCACCCAAAAGCCCAGGTATACAGCTAGGGCACCTTGCTATCTACGGAGAAACAGGCGTACTTCAAAGCTCACCAGCCTCACTACTCAGACAGAGATGGAATCCTTTTCATGGGTATATTAGGGAGAGGGTTTTGCGTTTTTTAGAAACACCTTAGCATAAATAGGAGATTTTTACTCTTATTATCTTCTTTCATCTACTTACTTATAAAAATTCTATTGTATAATCAATCAAATATATAGAATGAGAGGAAGTTGATGAGAAGTATTGTACGTAAACTAGGTCATATACAAGTAGTCTTTCTTATTACTCTATCTGCTATACTTGCGTCAGAAGTTCTGGCATATATTATTCCTCAAATTTTTTCTTTTCCCTATCCTATGCCATCTACTCCGATTGTAACTTTTATAGTTACAGCTATTTTGACTCCTTTTTTATCGTGGCATCTTTTAAAACTTTTCTTTTTCATTGATGAATTAGAGCAGGAGATGAATTATCTGGCAACCTATGACTCTATGACAGAACTATTTAGTAGACAGGCATTTTTTAAACATTCACTTGCATTACATGAAAATGCCAAACTTACAAATGACACCTACTGTGTATGTATTATTGATATAGATAACTTCAAATATATCAATGATACCTATGGACATTCAGGTGGAGATAAAGTTCTTATACATTTTGGTACTCTTTTGCGTAAACTTTATGATTCTAGCTATATAGTTGGTCGTATAGGTGGTGAAGAGTTTTCCATTGTATCAAGCCTTGACATAACGACTAAACACAATGAAATACAAAAAATACATGACACTCTTGCAACGGCAACTTGCACCTATAAAAACACTAAAATAGCATATACTGTTAGTATTGGTATTTTTGAAAATACCATGCCTGAAAGTATTACTTTTGATGAAGCACTCTCTCATGCTGACAATGCTTTATATGAAGCAAAAACCACTGGTAAAAATAAATCAATTGTATTTAACAACTCCAATTTAAATACAAAAGTACCACAAGAAGCTACGCATCTAAGAACTAGAAAACTTGAATAATTTGCATTAAGCTATCCACAACATCAACAGTCCCCTGCACCAACAAAGGATCCTCCTTCACATCTAACCACTCGATAATCTCTTTCATCTCATCTTCGCGCATCACAGTACACCCAGCAGTAGGTACAGACTTGATGTGTATAAATATACACGAACCCGCACCCTTTTTAGCTCCTGCTTCGTCTATGTGGTTGTGGTTTACGACGATGCCGTATTTGTAGTAGTCTTTGGGGAAACGCATATGCTCTTTACTTTTGTAGTCTATATCTATTTTTGTAGAGTCAACTATCTTGTTGTAAAACTTTGAGTTTACATCATCCACACAGTGGTCTGTGGCTTTGTAGACTTCATAAGGGTAGTCCACCACAAAAGGGAAATATCCAAAAGCCTGCTTGAGTTCAAAGATACCTGCAGGGGCTTTTCCATCTCCCTCTTTTTTGATGTACTTGGCATCTTTAGGTGTAGTATGTAGCCCTATCCCCCAGCCGAGTCCGTTTCTTCCTAGTTTAATGTCTATAGCTTTGCCTACTTTATGCCAGTGGTCACCTTCATTTTCGTAGCGTTGAAGTTTGCCCTCTGGTGTTGACCAATCTTTAGTAGTCACCACTATGAGCTGTTTTGTATCAGGTATTTGTGCGTGTAGTGTCATCATCACAAAAATAAGACTCAGCAATATTCTTTTCATTGTGTTATAATCCTTCTATCAAATTATGTAGGTTTTTTATGGAATATGGAATCATCTCTATCGTCATCCCACTTCTAACTATCTTTTTAGCCATTATAACAAAAGATGTCATAGTCTCTCTCATGGGCGGTATCTTTGCTGGGTTACTTGTACTTAACGGCTATAACCCTCTCACAGCATTTGTCGCACTCTTTGATGGCATCATCAAGCTACTCTCTGAGGGGTGGATAGCCAAGACTTTGCTCTTTTCACTCATGATAGGAGCTGTCATCAAGTTACTTACTATATCTGGTGCAGTCAATCGTTTCGTGAACTGGCTTAGTAACAAAGCTGAGAAGATAGATTCACCAAAAGGTGCGATGCTGTTAGCCTATGTCATCGGTGTGGTCATCTTCATAGAGTCTAGCATCACCTCTTTGGTCGCTGGTACAGTAGCCAAACCACTGTGTGATAAAAACGGTGTAAGCAGAGAGAAACTTGCCTACATCTGTGACTCCACCTCTGCACCCATCTGTTCACTCATACCACTCAACGCTTGGGGAGCTTTACTACTCGGACTCATCATCACAGCCATAGACGGCAATGTCATAAAAGGTGATGGTGTCTCACTTCTTGTTGCTTCCATCCCCTATAATTTTTACTCCATCATTACCTTAGTCATCGTACTATTCGTTATCTTCTTCAAGTTTGACATAGGACCTATGAGACATTCCAAACCACACCCCTACAATGCCACACACTTAGAACATGAAGGTAAAGCCACACCATGGGCAATGATACTCCCTTTAGTTGTCATGGTAGCAGCTGTACCTACAGGACTTTACCTCACAGGAAAAGGTGACATCTTCAAAGGCTCAGGCTCTACGTCTGTTTACTACGCCATCATCGTGACACTTTTGTTTATGTATGTCTACTATGTAAGTACTAAGATGCTCTCACATAAAGAATACTTCAAAGGCTTTTTTGAGGGTCTGGGAGATATGATACCCGTCATGCTCATCTTGATGTTTGCTATCTTCATAGGTAAAGTCATTGGTGATTTAGGCACTGCCAAATACCTAGCCCACCTACTCTCTGGAAACATCAGCCCTGTTCTCATGCCACTACTCATCTTTGTCGTAGCAAGCATTACTGCATTTAGTACAGGAACAAGCTGGGGAACCTTCTCTATCATGATGCCCATAGGCTTGGCATTGGGTGCAAGTATGGACTTGGACATCCCTCTTGTCATAGCAGCAGTCATCAGCGGAGGCATCTTCGGAGACCACGCCTCCCCTATTTCCGACACAACCATCATAAGCTCCATGGCAGCAGGCTGTGACCATGTGGAACATGTTAGGACACAATTGCCTTATGCATTGTTTGCTGGGGTTTTGGCTGGGGTGGGGTTTTTGGTTGCTGGGTATTTTACGGTTTAAAGGATTATGATGAAATTTACTTTTACATTAACTGAGATTGAATTCAATAAGGCTTTTAATCTACATCTTTCGAGGGGCCTTAATAAACGTATAGGAATAATTATATTATTGGTTGGTATATTATTATTTTTTATCAATACAAACTTAAAGTGATATTAATTCAATAATTAGTACAAGTATTGCTATTATTATACTTATTTTACTTTCGTTTATCTCTGGCAAAGTTTTACGTTCTATATTTATTAAAAAACTTTATAGAAAAAGTACAATCATCAACAAAGAATTAACTATCATAATATCTAATGATGGATTAACAGTGAAACATTGTGTTGGTCATTCATTTGTTACATGGAGTGGTATATATAAATGGGTAAAAAATCAAGATTTTTTTCTACTCTATACCGCACCAAATATCTTCTATATTATTCCTACTAGAATTATAAATGATATAGAAGAAGAAAAATTATTTCAATATTTAGCTTAACTCGTTACCATCCGTCCTCGGTGGTAATGCATTCTTCAATACAAACCATAAAACAACACCAATTTCTAGCCTCGTTCCTCCAGTCCTCTGGTGTAACGCATATTAGAAATTTAATAAACATTTATAAGTGTAACTTACATCATTGGGAGAGGACACCTAGACCTACAGATTTATGTTGTGTACAAATATAGACTCATAAACAATAAGCCTAAATATGGTACTATATTAAAACCGAAAGGATACATAATGCAATTACAAAATTACATAAAACCCATAACCTACCTCAAAAGTCGTGCATCTGACGTACTCAAACAGATAAATGAAACACATAGACCTATGATAATTACTCAAAATGGTGAGGCAAAGGCAGTAATACAAGACCCTAAAAGTTATGAAAATATGAGAAATACTATCTCTATGTTAAAACTCCTCTCTTTTGCAGAAGAGGACATACGTAAAGATAATTTGCTAGATGAGACAGAAGTATTTGCTGAAGTATTTGCACTTTTTAACTAATGCAAGCTACACATTCATTAAAATGGACTAAAAATGCCAAAGATGACTTACTAGATATAATCACACGCATAAAAGAAGATGATAATCCAAACAATGCAAAGAAAATCTATAAAAAACTAAGAGATAAAACACAATCATCTCATTTTTTACCCTTGAAAGGTCGTGTAGTTCCAGAACTTCAAGTTGAAGGTATTGTTCATTATAGAGAGCCACTTGCAAATTCAAACCCAACAATCAACTAATTCTTAATTATGCCA
>VCAW01000002.1 GCA_013607775.1 Campylobacterota bacterium
GATATTCGACCTACAGGGGTGTTGTTTGGGTTTGATAGGTGAAGTCGGGATAATATGTTTCAACACCCTCAACATCATTAAATCTACTTCTATCTGATATAGCATTGGCATGAACAGAAATAAACACTTGTGCATCTTTTTTATCGGCAATACGTGTACGTTGTCCTAACTTGAGAAAGCAGTCATTGCCTCTAGTCATATAGACTCTATACCCTTCACTTCTAAACTCTTTGTAGAGTTTTTGAGTAATTTGTAAAACCAAATCTTTCTCTCGTTTTCCAGCTTCAGTTGCACCAGTATCATGCCCACCATGTCCAGCATCAATGACAATTACACTACCTGAACGGTCTACACTTGGGCCTAAACAACCTGTTAAGAAAAACATAAAACTTATACTCAGTACAATTTTTATCATGCTATTCCTTTTTTACAGTTTTTTATTGAAGATCTATCTCTTTTTTTCTATTACGTAAATAACTGTCAACACCATCGGCAATACCTTTTGCCAAAAGCTCTTGATAGGTAGGAGTAAAAAGTCTTTTACGTTCACTTGGATGAGAGATATACCCTACTTCTACCAAAATAGATGGACGGCTAGCCCCTACAAGCACCCAAAAAGGTGCATGACGTACACCACTGTCCTTCACACCTCTATATTTGGTACGTAACTGATGCATCATATGTCGTTGTACATCTATGGCAAGTTTATTTGACTCAACAATTTTAGGACCTGTCAATACAGAATCTATAATGACATTTTTACTTAATTTTGTAGTACCTTTGAGTACCGCTTTATTCTCTCTTGCGGCAATACGCTGTGATTTTGCATCTCTAGTATTCTGAAGGAAAAAAGTCTCTATACCCTGTACTTTGTTACGTTTACTTCTAGGTACAGAGTTAGCATGGATAGAGATAAACGCTACAGCCTTTTTTTTGTCTGCTATCTTGGTACGCTGAGGCAGCTTCAAAAAACGGTCACTTTTTCGTGTCATATAAACAGGATAACCTCGTTTTTTTAATTGTCTTTCTAAACGTTTTGCCACTTGAAGCACCAAATCTTTTTCACGTTTACCACTACCAATTGCACCAGTGTCGTGTCCTCCATGTCCAGCATCTATAACAATAGGTTCATATTTATGAGGGTTATATGGTTTTACTTTTTTCTTTGGTTTATGTTTACTTCTCTTATGTATAGATTTAGCTACACTTCCCTTAGGTAAAGAAATATGATACTCTTTAGCCGAAAGCATAGGTTGATACACTAAAGGCTTATATCCTTTAGTTGCGGTAATAACCACACGTACAATATCTTTTTTATATTGTGCCATACGTACATATTTCCCTAGTCCCAAAGGTACTTTTTTATGTGCCAATTGTGTATGTTTAAAATCATATACTTCTCTATGTGGTTTAGAAAGAATAAAGTGTCTTACATTGTGTATATCAAAAGATTTAGAGAAAAAAAGGTTAAGTTCACCTTTTTTTACTGTGGCTTTTTGTAGTGAATTAAAGCCCGAGAAGAGCAGTGTATTTACCAATAGTATTAGAAAAAATACTCTGCTTAATATTGGCATGATTTTACTTATCTTCTCCATTCATAAGTTTATCCATAAGCTCTTTTACTGTAATAATCTCTTGTAACCGGTAGCCATTTGCACCAGTAAAGAAAAGTCCAGATTCTGCGATACCATCATAGGCATCAGAGAGTCTGTCTGCGATACAATACCCAACAATCTTCGCCTCTTCACCACGGTTACATGGTGCTACACAGTTAGAGATACAAGCTACTTTTGGTGCTGTACCTTTTTCTATATCTTCATGGAGTTGTGTTTTCACGCCACGTGCAGGGTAACCTACTGGAGATTTAAAGAGTTTAATATCATCAGATTTAGCATCAATAATAATATCTTTCATCACTTGAGACGCATCACACTCAACAGTTCCTATGAAACGTGTTCCCATCTGTACAGCATCGGCACCAAGTTTCATCATTTTAACGATATCGTCATGATCCCAAACACCACCTGCAGCGATAATAGGCATAGAACCCCAATTCTTTGCTTCTTCAACTACAGGGCCTAAGATATTTTCAAGTTGATTCTCTTCCAAAAAACATTCATCATATTTAAAACCTTGGTGTCCACCGGACAAAGGACCTTCTACAATGACTGCATCAGGGAGTCTGTCATGTGTCTTTTTCCAACGACGACATAAAATACGCAATGCTTTTGCAGTAGAGACAATAGGTACCAATGCAACATCTGGGTAGTCCTTAGTTGCTTCTGCCATTGTCAAAGGAAGTCCTGCACCGGTAATAATAATATCTGCACCTGCTTTACATGCATCTTCAACCACACGGTTGTATTCACTCTGAGCATAGAGTACATTTGCAGCCAGTGGGGCATCACCACATATCTCTCTTGCATTGTCAAAGATTTTCTTCAATGCCGGGTATGAATAAAAGTTAATAGCATCAAGTGGGCGCTCTTCTTTTCCTACCGTTTTTTCTACATAGGATCTATTTTTATAGACACCCGTACCCACTGCAGAGATAACACCAAGTCCACCCTCTTTTGAAACATTCCCCGCAAGCTGATCCCATGAGATACCTACACCCATTCCACCTTGAATGATAGGTTTTTCAATCGTATATTTACCGATTTTAAAAGATTTAAATTCCATTACTTCACCTTCACTTTTGCAAATCTTTTTTTACCTACTTGCAAGATGTATTCACCAGTTTCCAGATTGAGCTTGTCATCACTAATTTTCTCTTGGTTAATGCTCACAGCATTTTGCTTAATATCACGTCTCGCTTGAGAGGTAGATGGTTCAAGCCCAGCATCTAAAAGTGCTTGACATATCCAAATACCTTTCTCCATCTCAAACTCAGGCATCTCAGTAGGTATCTTCTTTGCCTTAAATACGGAGTTAAACTCCTCTTTGGCTAGTGTAGCCAACTCTTCATTATAAAACCTAGTAGTTATCTCTAACGCAAGGTTTTCTTTGGCAGTTTTAGGGTGAACAGTACGAGATGCTACATCCTCTTTTAGTTGTGCTATCTCAACCAATGACTTTTCACTTAACAATTCATAGTAACGCCACATCAATTCATCAGAGATAGAGAGTACTTTCCCATAAATATTTTTAGGCTCTTCTGTAACACCAATATAGTTACCCAAAGATTTAGACATCTTCTGTACCCCATCAAGCCCTTCTAAGATAGGCATCATAAGTACAGCTTGTTGTTTTTTAATATCATAGGCTTTTTGTAGCTGTCTCCCCATAAGCAGGTTAAACTTCTGATCAGTTCCACCTATCTCTATATCACTTTTAAGATGTACAGAGTCATAACCTTGAAGCAATGGATACATGAACTCACTCACAGCGATAGGTGTATTGGAAGCATAACGTTTAGAAAAATCATCACGCTCCAGCATTCTTGCTACTGTAAGGTTAGATGCCAATTGTAACATACCCGCAGCTCCGAGTTCTTCCAACCAGTCGTTGTTGTAAACAATCGTTGTTTTACTCTCATCGAGTATCTTAAATGCTTGCTCTGTATAGGAAGTAATATTTTTAATAATATCTTCTTTGGTAAGTACTTTACGTGTGGCACTTTTCCCTGTTGGGTCACCTATCATCGCAGTAAAATCACCAATAAGAAACTGCACACGCCCACCAAATTTTTGGAATGTTGCCAATTTTTGTAAAAGTACAGTATGTCCAAGGTGTAAATCAGGTGCTGTAGGGTCAAAACCTGCTTTTACAGTATAAGTAGTACCATCATCATAATATTTTGTTACGAGTTTCTCAATTGCCTCAATATCTATGATTTCTGCTGTACCTCTACCAATCTCTTCTAATGCCTGTTTTACCATTCTTTGCTTTCCTGTATTTATTTGTTATATGCGTCATCTAAACTTATTATTTCAATGAGTTTAAATTTTTGTCCTATTTTATCTTCTAAATTTTGCTTTTTAGATTCATGACTTTCGACTTCTGTTTGACAATACTCTGCCTCTTCTGAACTACGAATACCTAGTTCTATACTCAAAATATTGAGATCAAGTTCAGAAAGTTTAGCCAGTAAATCTGCCAGAATACCTTTTTTATTTTGTAGGCTGATTGTTAGTCTGTATCGTGACATTTTAGACCCTGACCAAGAAACAAAAATCATCTCTTCCTGATCTAAAATTTTAGCATAGGCTTTCTTACATAATTTATGGTGTATGATAGCCTTACTGTCCTTATAAAATGCAACGATTTGGTCACCAACTTTAGGATGACAACAGTAATCAAACTCTACACCATCCAAAGGTCTATTGGTAAAGAAAGTAAAATGTTCTATCTCTTTGATTTTAGGTTTTTTATAGCCTTTTTTAAGTAACTCCCAAAAACGTACTTCTTTTTTTCCCATATAGTCAGCCACTTGGTGAATGACCTCTTTATAATAATCAATTTTTGTAGGCAGCTTATAAATAGATTCTTGTAAATCAAGTCTCTCTATCAATGCTTTCATATCATTACTCAACTGTCCAAAGAGTGTACCCAATATATTATAGGCACTTAATGTATCTGTTTCTTTAATGCGTGCTCTACATGCACTCCTAATACCATCTTGTGCCTTGGAAGTCTTCACCGTATCCAACCAAGAACAATGAAGGTGCGGTTTATTATCTTTGATGATTTTTACAATGTCACCATTTTTAAGAACGGTCAACAAAGAGCTGTTATGTTTGTTTACCAGCGCATCTACCGCATTACATCCTACTTCAGAGTGAATAGCATAGGCAAAGTCAAGCGCCGTTGAGCCCTTAGGAAGTGTATAGTAGTCCCCCTTAGGTGAGAACACTGTAATGTCTTCAGAGAACAAATCAGATTTAGCAAGTTCATAAAACTCTTCTACAGACTCATTTTGATAATGTAACGATTCTAGCCATTCAAGATTCACACTGTCATTACCACCCTTATATTTCCAGTGTGCAGCAACACCATACTCAGCGAGTCTATGCATCTCTTCTGTACGTATCTGTGCTTCCAGGATACCCTCTTCACTAAAGAGTGTGGTATGAATAGTCTTATATCCATTCTCTTTAGGTACAGCGATATAGTCTTTAAAACGGGAGATAAGTGGGGTAAAACTAAGGTGCATAAGCCCCAATACTTTATAACACTCAATAGGCTCCTGTATGATAATACGTACAGCTAAAAGGTCAAGTACCTCTTCTATCCCTACCCCTTTTCTATGCATTTTCATATAGATGGAATAGTAATGTTTCACCCGTCCAAAAATGTCAAATTCATCTTCATCAAATCCATTTTGCACCATATACTTTTTAATCTTCTGAACAAAAGTATTGAGTTTAACTTGTAAATTTTGGGTATTTGATTGTATATAGTTGTCTATATTTGTATAGTCTTCAGGATAGATATATTTAAAACTGAGGTCTTCTAAATGGTTTTTCAAGCGTGAAATACCAAGTCTATGTGCGATAGGAGCATAGACCACCAGCGTCTCTTCTGCGATACGTTTTTGTTTTTCTACTCTGAGTGCATCAAGTGTGAGCATATTGTGCAGTCTATCACAAAGTTTGATGACCAATACACGTACATCTTTAATTGAGGCAATAAGCATCTTTCTAAAAGTAAGTGCTGAATTTATAAGTCTCTCATCCGAATCTGAAGGCGCAAGTTCCTCATCACGGATTTCAACAATTTTAGTCAACCCTTCAACTAAGTGTGCAACATCATCCCCAAAAATCTCTTCAAGTTCTTCAATGGTAAAACTTGTATCTTCTACCACATCATGAAGCAGTGCTGCTTGCACCATAGTTTCATCATTGGAAATTTTAGCGGTAATGGCTGCTACAAGTATGGGGTGTACGATATAAGGCTCACCACTTTTACGCGTCTGACCATCATGTGCAGTCAACGCAAGGTCTAGTGCCTTTTGCGTGATAGGTGAGGGAGAGGAGAGTTCACTCCAAAGAAGCTTTTTTGCTTCTTCTATTGTATGTATATTTTTAGCTTTATCTAAAAAAACTTCCACAAAAATCCTTTACAAAAATTTTCACAGAATTTTTCATAAAAAAGCTCTCAAGGTATTTACCCTTCTAGACTTACAGTTATCTTACCTTCAGCAATTTCTTGAAGTGCAATGTCAGTAAATTTCATATCTGATGTATCAATATCAAGTACAGATGGTGCACCATTAGCAATGGCTTCTGCTCTTTTACCTACGGCATTTGCCAAAAGATATTTATCGAAATCTACTCTTTCTAGTGCTTGTGCGGTTAGTTGTTCTGTTCTCATAGGATTCCTTTTAGAATTAAGTTAAATTAGTATTGTTATTTCACAATAGAACAAAGGCTCATATCACCTTTGATAATAGCAAGCAAATTACCTTTTTCAAACATATTACATACTACGATTGGTAATTTATTCTCTTTTGCCAAAGCAATAGAAGTATCGTCCATTACTTTAATGTGGTCTGTTAATGCTTGGTCATACGTCAAAGTATCAAGTTTCACTGCATCGTCAAACTTGTTAGGATCTTTGTCATATACGCCATCTACTTTTGTTGCTTTGATAAGTAGCTCTGCTTCTATCTCAGAGGCTCTAAGCGTCGCGGCTGTATCTGTAGTAAAATACGGGTTACCAGTACCACCTGCAAAGACAACTACTCTGCCTTTTTCCAAGTGACGTCTTGCACGACGCACAATAAACGCTTCACCAATCTCCTGCATATCGATAGCAGATTGAAGTCTTGCTTCAAGTCCACAGTGTTCACAAGCTTCTTGGATTGCCACACCGTTAATCACAGTTGCGAGCATACCCATGTAGTCACCCGATGTTCTCTTTATGATACCATCAGCAGCAGCACTCACACCACGAATGATGTTTCCTCCACCTACAACAATACCTACTTCTACACCATTGTCTACAAGTTCTTTTATCTCACTGGCAATAAAGTTAAGGATTTTAGTATCAATCCCATACCCTTCTTCACCCGCCAAAGCTTCACCAGAAAATTTCACCAAAACACGTTTAATCAAAGTAAGCCCTTATATATAATTTCGCGATTATATCTAAAGGTTGGTTAGGAGGGGTTGAAAGCAAGAATAAACTAAATTTTAATGAGCTTCAGAGGGTTAATATGTTTCGAGTTTTTTGTTGCTTGAAAAATGAGCTTTTGACTCACTTTTCCAACCACATAACCTCTTTTAATCTTACTTCCCACATGAATAGTCGGAGCAATTTTGGAGAGTCCTGCATAGACTGTATGCATTTTATGACTATGTGCAACCACAACTACTTTACCCAACATAGAACTTTTACCTGCAAAAACCACTTTACCATTAAGTACATTTTTCACTTTGGCATCAGGTGTAGAAGACTTTAACGTGATAGACTCATTAAAGATTTTAATTTTATAAATAGGGTCAATGTAGGTACCAAACTTTTTCGTTACCCTAGCATGTGCCAAAGGAGAGATGGTTTTCTTTCCTCTGTATTTATAAGTCTGAGACTTTGTATATGAAGAGTTTATCTGTCTGACTTTATCACTCTCTTTGTAAACCTTTTTATTTTCTGCCTCTGCCTCTTTGGCTGCAAGTCTCGCTTCTACACGTTCTTTTTCTGTTGTTGCTTTTCGTAATGCCTCTTTGGCTTTACGCGCTTTGGCCCGTGCAAGTGCTTTGGCTTTACGTATCTTTCTCTGACGCTCTTTTTCCAGACGCATTGCTTCTTTTTTAGCTGCCGCGCGTCTTTTGGCCTCTTCAACTTCCTGTGTATGTAAAATGTTAAGTTTTGCCAGTGTAGAACGTAAAGAGTTTTGCTTGTCTACCAGTTTTTCCAGCTTGGCATTATATTTCTCTTCATCCACAGAGAGCTTTTTCAACAACTTCTCTTTTGCTAACTTTTTCTGAGCATAAGAGTCTCTTTTTTTGATGATAGAAGCTATCTCTTTTTTGGTTTTATTACGCAGATATAATTTTGATTTTTTACGCTTTTTTAGCGCTAAAATATCTGACCGAAGTGAAGCTAAAGCTTTGGTATTTTGCTTTTTATATGCACGGTAAATTTCATGAAGTATGATGGACTCTTGCGTAGCTTCATGGGCTTGTTCCATTGCAAAAACGATAGAAAACTGATCGGAGAGTAGTGAGATAAAGGTTTTTCTTTTTTTCTCTAAAGCGGCACTGGTAGTTTCAAAATCTTTTTCAAAAGTTTTTAACTCTTTTTTAAGTGATTCATATTTTTTTTCTGTTTTAACCTGATCACGGGCAAGTTTATCTATCTTATTTTCAAGATAGACAACATCTTTTTCAGCAGACTTAATATCTTTGGCAATCTTTCCCAAACGTCTACTTGTTTTTTTCTTTTCAGAGGCTGTATGAGAGAGTGTCTGTTTAGATTTTTTAATCTTCGTTGTCGTTGTTGCCCCGTAAAGCACAGTGAACATAAGTAAGAAAGTTAAGACAAGAGGTTTCACTCCTGTACTCCCTTATTGGAAAATACTACAGTATAGACTGCAACGATGACAATGAATATTTCCGAACCAAATAAAATCCCAATATCACCTACTTGGAACAAAGCTTCTTGATTGTCAGCCAAAATATCAATACCACTTTGTGCTGCCCAATAAAATTTAACATAGAAGAAAATACCTGAAACAAGAATGGTAGCAAAAATAGCATCTACAAATGCCACACGAAACAACACACCTGAACGTAACATCAAAGGCGCACCAAAGATTTCCATAACTTGCATTCGCTCCTTGTGTGCATACTTCCATATTTCCATCTGTTTAATAATAAGGAATAGACTCACCACTCCCATAAAAATAATAAACACTTTCAAGGTAAATTTGATAAATGCAAAGAGTCTGTAACTTGAATTATACGAAGATCCAAAGGTTTCAACTCTTTTAATATTTTTATCTATCTCAAGGTCTTTTTTAATTTCATCAAGCTCACTTGTCTTCAAATAAGAATCCAAACTGAGGTTATAAAAATAAGGTAGCACTGCAAGTATCTCTTTTGAACTGCTTTTACTCACACCTTTTGCTACTTCAGAGATAATATTGGAACGCTGTATCTGTTTGGAGGTAATAATATGTTTATTCAACTCCTGGAATGTTTCTAATGTTACAGGTTTTTTACTGACTACAAGCATGGTATAGCCTTCTGTCAATGTCTTTTCATAGCTATCAGTGGTTCGGTCAAACACAAGATAAAACTCCACCCCTAGCAAAATTGCCATAAGCGGTAATATAAACATAAGATGGTTTTTAATGAACTTCATATACACCCTTGCTTTCGATAATAAAATGTCTATATGGCAAAGAGAAGATTGTCGGTATTTTGTGTGTCACAACCAACACAGTGGTATCTAACTGCTGACAGGCATTTTCCATCAAATCCCATATTACATTAGAAGAGTAGTCATCAAGGTTACCTGTTGGCTCATCTGCGAGTATCACTACAGGGTTTTTAGAGAGAGCCCTTGCTACACCTACACGTTGCTGTTCTCCTCCTGAAAGTTCTAAAGGAAATTTATCACCATGCTCCGAGAGTTTCACATGCTTAAGTAGTCTACGTGCCTGTGTATCTTGGATTTCACTTGAATACCCTGCTATCATCAATGGAAGCACTACATTTTTAGAGATAGTCCATTCATTAACAAGTTTATAATCCTGAAAAATAATACCCATATGTGTACGTAGCTCTTGGAGTTTACTTCGTCTGATATGTGACAAATCATTGCCACCTACTACCAAACTTCCAGACGTTGGTCTAAGCTGTCCATAGAGTGCTTTAAGAAGTGTTGATTTACCTGAACCACTTGGTCCCGTGATAAATACAAATTCACCCTTTTTTATAGTAAAATTGGCATCTTTTATAATCTCTTTAGCACCATTGTCATAGGCAAGTGTAAGTTGTGAAGCTTGAATGACATTAGACATAAACTACCCTTCTGTAAGCATTAACTGCTCTGCTAATTTTTGATGTGCTTCGTAATTCACCATCGTTCTCACAGGTAGCGATACAAAATAGCGACATCCACCATGACTCAACAAAATATATTTGTGTTCAGGTCTATCGAAACTTCCAAACGCACATTTGATAAACAGACTGCCATCTACCTGCTTAAATATACGTTCAAAATGTACAAAATAACCATCAAAGACAAGTGCTTTTTTAGGCAAACGTTCTTCTATGCCTTTAGTATATTTTACATCATTAAAATTAAAGTCTAGCCTACTCTCTTTCTCTTCAGAATCTTGCGTACATTTTACATACACATCATAAATATCTTTCTCTTGTCTGAGCCATCTTGCTTCATATTTAGAGGTTACTTCCAATGCCTCATTTTTACGTACTTCTACTTCTGTTTTTGGCACAGAGAAGAAAGTCTCCAGCGAATACCAAAAATAATTATCGCTGTCTGTACGTAACTCTAGACGTCCCTCTTTGTGTAATACTCTCATGGACTCAGCTAAAAAGCTTTTACTGATGACTCTTCTTTGAGGCTTTTTATCCCAAGGCACTGGAAAATGCACAAAGATTTGTGTACAAAGATTGGAAGGGAGCATCTCTAAAAAGAGTCTTGCATCATAGTTCACTACCCAAATATTCTCTATACCTTGCAGCTCTATCTGTTTGAGTACCTGCTGTGCTGATGGTGTATGGATTTCGAGTCCTATAAAAAGTGTATCTGGGTTTTTCTCAGCCTGATACAAAAGGTGTCTCCCTGAACCAAAGCCAACTTCAACAGAGACTTTCTCTTTAGGATAGTCAATATTTTCAAAATCTTCTATCTTTTTAAAATACTCTGAAGAGAGTGCTGCTTTAGTATTGGAAAGTGCAATATTGGAAGAAAGCACTTCTAAGTTTAGTGCTTCAGAAACCATACCCAAGGCTTCTTTCAAAATATTCACTTTAAGTGGTCGTGTCACTTTGTCGTATTTGAGCAGATAGGCTTTCTCATCAGGCTTAAGTTGAAGAAGAAACTCCTCACCTTTGTGTTCCACCCCAATAACCATATCTGAACTCGTCATTGATGTAGCAAAAGAGGTCATCACAGTACTGTGTGCAACTTTTTCCTCTATGGTTGCAGTATCAAATGGTTTAACTTTTAAATGTGGCATATTCCCTGCTTTTATAAATCTCTAACTATAATATAACCATTAAATGTGTCTAAAAAGTGTCCCCATGGTTTCAGGATTAATTTTTTTATCGACACTCTCTTGATCAAAATATTTTGTTATATAATCTTTCATATCATCAAAAAGTGGGGCAACAAACTCCATTTTTTCACCCGTTTTAGGATGGACTAAATATAGCAAATATGCATGTAGATTAACTCGCGCTATTTTATCTCTTTTGGTCTTAAATCCATATAAATCATCACCCAGTATATGACGCCCTAAAGTATTGAGATGCACACGTATCTGATGAGTACGTCCTGTAAAGAGTTTGGCTGCTATGAGTTCTACATCATAGATTGTCTGTGCCAGCTTCACAAACTCTGTTTTTGCTGTCTTTCCATGTGGTACAACATCCATTTTGAGTCTATTGTTAGGGTTACGCCCTATTGGCTTGTCTACCACTGTATCATCTTTGAGTGGACAGTCTATTAATGCCAAGTAGTAACGTCCCATACTTTTGTCTTGAAGCTGTTCACTTAACTTTTCATGTGCTTCATTGGTCTTTGCCACGACCAAGGCACCCGTTGTTTCTTTATCAATTCGATGGACAATACCATGGCGCTCTTCACCACTTATAGTAGAGAGTGAAATACCTTTATGAATAAGCCAGTCCACAAGTGTAGGTTCTTTGACTGAAGGAGCGGGATGTACCACAAGCCCTGAAGGTTTATTGACCACAAGTAAGTAGTCATCTTCGTACAACACTTCCACATCAAAGTCTATAGGAGGCGCGACACGTTTTTGCGCTTCTTTTATTTCATACTCTACCTCATCGCCTTCAACGACTTTAAAACTGGTTTTAGAGACACCCTTCCCATTGACCAAGACAAGTCCATCTTTGATTAGTTTTTCAACTTGGTTACGACTCACATCAAGTTCTTTTGCAAGTATTTTGTCTATGCGGCCTGCAGATGTTGTTTTAAAGTTACTCAATCGTCTTCACCACAAGGTTTGTCTGCTAAAAACTGCTTACGTACCCAACCACGTTTTCCATCCGAGTCTACTTTACACCATACAGGATATTTCCATGCCATAAAAGCACGTTTTGTTTCATTGTGTTCATCATCAAGTTGTTTCTGCGTAATCTCTCTTATGCATCCCAAATTTTGTACACAACTTCCCGTATGTCCATGAGAATAAATTTTAGCTGCCTTACGGCTAGGCTCTTTACTTAAACCTAAAACTTCACAGCGTTTAATAAGTTCTACTTTAAACTGAGTAGGTCTAATGCTCTCATCTGCAAGTAAAAAAACAAAAAAAAGATTCAGTATCAGGATGACTCTCATATATCATCCCTATCCCAACGCTCTGGGTCTAAAAAGGTATCGTCATGAATATGTTTGAAAGAGGCTTTAAACATCTTAAAGGCATCTTTGTTCTTCTCTTCTATCTCTGCCAACCAAGCTTTTGTTGAAGCCCTTGCATGGGGCATCTTTACATCTTTCAGCATCGCAGGACAAGCTTCATCACCGATGATTTGCAAGTTATTCTCAGTTGCAAAATCACGCAGCTGACGTTCTCTTACCTGTATGAGTGGACGTATAAGGTGTACACCCCTGCTTGTTTTATAGATAGGCGCTAAGGCTCTCATGCTTCCATTGTAAAACATGTTCATAAAAAAGCTTTCTACTGTGTCATCAAAATGGTGACCAAGCGCTAATTTATTAAATCCATGTTCTTCTGCAAAACTGTAGAGTGCCCCACGTCGCATACGTGAAAAGTAGCTACAAAAAGAGGAGTTTTCACGTATGGTGTCTTGAGAGACATCAAAAATATTGGTATCGTATACGGTATGTTTAATATCATACTCTTCACAATGTTTGGTGAGAAATTCATAATGTTCATCTGGCATACCATACTTGATTGTACACGCTTCAAACTCAAAACGAAAGGGTGCGTGACGTTGTATGTGTTTCATCGCATGGATGAGAGAAAGAGAATCTTTTCCTCCACTTAACCCCACAAGTATTTTATCACCCTCACCTATGAGTTTAAACTCTGCATTGGTTTTACCTATGACTTTTAAGAGTTTTTTACTCATTGGGATGGTTTTTGTTTTGCTACGTCTTTCGTTATCGTTCACGTGGTTCCTTATTTACTATGGATTGCATCAACCATAGACAAGATAAAATCAGCAGATATCTTCGCAGAAGACTCTAAAAATTCATCAAAATTAAAACTTGCATCCATATCTGCACTGTCGCTGATAGCACGCAAAATGAAAAAAGGTACTTCAAGCGCAGAACAAACCACAGCCACAGAAGCCCCTTCCATCTCTAAGGCATCAGCTTTAAACTCAGACCCTATCCAATCTTTACGTTCTGCATTGGCTACAAACTGGTCACCGGTTGCAATGACACCTTCTCTAAGTGTCAGTCCTTTAGATGCAGCCACCTCTTTGGCAATCTTTCTAAGGTTTACATCGGTAGGAATACATACTTCACCCTCTGGCACAAACCCATAAGGGTGCCCAAAAGCCGTAATATCCAAGTCATGCTGACACAAACCATCTGCGATGATAAGATCCCCTATCTTCAGCTCATCAGATATCGCTCCCGCAACACCAGAAAAGAGCAAAGTATCACAACCAAATTTTTCTATAAGCATCGTAGCAGTCAGTGTAGCAAATACTTTACCTATCTTAGAATATGCTACAACAACCTCTTGACCATGATAGACACCTTCATAGTATGTATTTGCACCATACGTCATCGTCTGCAAATTATCTAACTTGGCAACTATCGGCTCTACCTCTTCGGGCATCGCTCCCATTATGGCAATTTTAGACATTAAAGCTCTTTTATGGCTTCAATAGTAGCTTCGAGTGAAGCCATATCAGACACATTAAAGTGTGGTTTTTTAGTTGCCTTACGGTTAAGACCTTTAAGTACATTTCCATTACCAAACTCTATATAACAATCTACCTCATCATCAATATTTGCCATAGAGTGTTTATACAACACTGGTTTCACAAGTTGTTGTGGAAGTAACTCTAATGCTTCTGCTTTAGTGTTGTATGCTTTTGCTGTAACGTTGGAAATCACCGGTGCGATAAAGTCATCTTTTAACATCTCTTGAAGTTTTGCTTCAAGTGGTGCAGATGCAGACTCAAGCAGTGGACAGTGAGATGCCACAGACATATCAAGCAACATCGCTCTTTTTGCCCCTGCTTCTTTTACCATCGGTGCAAGTAACTCCAAATCTTTTTTAATCCCTGCGATAACAATCTGCCCATCTGCATTGTAATTTACTGCCCATACTTGAAGCCCGGCATCTCTTTGTGCAGCACAGAGTTCCTCTACTGCTTCATCAGAAAGCCCAAGTGAGACCATCATCCCCACTTCTTGTTTAGAACATGCATCTGCCATCAGTTTACCTCTAAGGTTTACAAGTTCTACTGCATCGACAGCGTCCAGTGCTCCAGCAGCTACAAGTGCCGTAAACTCACCCAAAGAGTGTCCCATAGTAAGTGCAGGTGTAATGTTTGTTGCATCTGTGAAGAGTTTATGTGACATAGCCCCTACAAGTAAGATAGCCGGTTGAGTAAACTCTGTTTTACCCAAATTATCATTTTCTTCAAAAAGTAGATTCTCAAAATCTATCCCTGTTCTCTCACTCGCTTCAGTAAGCATTTGCTTTGCTACCTCTGAATTGTTAAAAAAATCTTGTCCCATTCCTGTAGACTGTGACCCTTGACCTGGAAATAAAAATGCACATTTAATTGACATACGCGTCCTTTTGTTGTATAAAATAAGTATAACATTTTACCTAAAGGAGTTTAAGATGAGTCAAAAGTACATTTGTACCGTTTGTGAGTATATTTATGACCCCAAGTTGGGCGACCCAGACAGTGGCATTGCACCAGGTACTGCCTTTGAAGATATCCCTGATGATTGGGAGTGTCCAGACTGTGGTGTTAGTAAAGAAGATTTTGAAAAGTATGAAGAGTAATACCCTAACGAATATGTAAATACTTTTTAATCTCACCTATAAGTTTTTGAAGTTCCATATGATATCTTCCGGGGTATATAGGTAACATATCAAGCTTGTCATAGACAAAAATGAGGCTAATAATATCGGTAAATTTAAGCATCCCCTCTGCACCTATAAGTTTTGCCTGTTTTTCCAAATCAATACAAAATTCTTTGATTTTATGACTCGATTTTTCATTGGCTATTTGCCTAAAATATAAGTCAGATTTTCCAAAGCTATCTAAAAATTCTTCTAATGCATCAGAATAGGTCGCTCCCATTTTTTTAGCATTTTCCAAGCCCTGTCTTGTATCAAGTACAAAGGTATGTTTCCCTTTTTTTTCTTCAATCAGATGACTTAATGCACTGCTTTCTTGACTATTGTCTTGAAAAGTAGGTGTTTTAGGGATATAGGCAGTATCTACATTACGTTCAATATTTATACTCTCTACCGGTGTGGGTTTTACTTTCATAGATTTTGCATTAGCATCAAAAATTGAAAGTATAAGCTCAAAGATACTCTCTTGTGTCACTGGTTTTAGTAAATGTGTATAAACAACAGCACCAGCTGTATTTACAGACACCTGCCCAGCTCCTAAAATAACAAATTTTAAATTTTCTTTCTCTTGTATCTCCTGTACCTTCTTGATAAAAGATTCATTGACAAGATTCTCTTCGATAATAAGTAAATCATATACTGATAAATCAACACCATTCTCTGTATGTTTTACTTCTACATCATAAGGGAAATACTTAAACATCTTGGTAATACTGCGTCCAAGGTTTTCACTCTTGACTATGAGCAGTACTTTTTTGTCTAACATAGATTTAGTAGGTAAACGATAGTGTCTTCTAAACCCTAATTCTCCAATGGTAAAAGGTATCTCCAGATGTATATCTACCTCTTTATCATTCACAATTTTACCCTCTAAAGTTTGCAGAGTATTACCTAGACCTGTTTCTAAAAATGCAAGTATTTTTTCTCTAGGAATTTCACTGTTTTTAATCTTAAAAGAGATAAACTCTTCATATAAAAAGTCTTCTGGTGCACTCAATGATAAAAGTATCTCATGACTATGGGTATTTTGATAGATAAATGTCAGTATAGTAGTCAATAAACGTTCAAAAACAATATCATTGCCTCTTAATTCACGAGGTATTGTTGTGTCCATTTCAAAAATTAGATCAATTTTTTTCTCAGTATTAGTATTTTTTAACGTTAAAAAACTGCTACGCAGTACTTTATTAATGTCAAAAAGGTTTTCTATATTACTCATCTGTTGTATCCCCTCATTCTTGCATAGTTTATAATAAAAATGTCAAAAATAGGTCAATATTGTGTAAATGTGAATATTTTTTAGTAAAAAAAGGAAAGTAAGTTAAAAAAAGTGTTTGTAGAATATAATGTATCCTCCTTTTTCAAAGAAGATACTTTAAAAAAAGGGCTTAGTGACAACCACATCCTGTTCCACATGACTCACCTTCAGCAGCGCCACCAACAACACCTGAAGTGATCTCATCTTCTGTTGCAGCTCTTTCGCTAAGTACTGTTACAAAGAACATCAAGTCTTTACCAGCCAATGGGTGGTTAAAGTCTACGTTTACTTCTTTGTCATCAAATGATTTTACTGTTACTTGTACAGTTTGACCATCTTCACCTTGACCATAAAGTGTCATACCTTCTACAAGATCTACACCTTCAAATTGCTCTTTTGGAAGTGTTTGCATTGCTTCTGGGTTTACATCACCATATGCATCTGCAGCTTTAACCATAATGTCTCCGCTTTCACCCTCGTTCATACCAACGAGTGCATTTTCAAGACCAGGAATAATCTGACCTTTTCCCATGATAAACTCTAGTGGCTGACCACCTTTGTTTGTATCTACTACTGCGTCTGTACCCGCTTCTTTTACTTCGTATTCTATTCCGACTACAGAGTTTTGTGCTTCAATTGCCATAATGTATTCCTAATATTAAATTTGATGTTATTCTAGCTAATCAAACTTTGGTAAAACTTATCCTGTCTCACCATTTCTATAAATCTAAGTGTTTTGTTAGGAATGTATAGAGAGGTCAACTAAAAGTAGTCTCTTTGTTTCACCCTTTATTCTATTTTAAAGTGGAACCAAAAAGATAGCTATCCTTTATTATAAAGTAGGCTATACAAATTATTTTCTTCAAACTCTATACGTTCACCTAAAATGCCTACAAGACTATTAAACATATTAAAGAACTCTTCATCCAGCACAATATCATCTTGCGTATATTTTGTTAATAAGTTCATTAAAGCCATTTTCGTACCTTTAAAAGTATCAGTGAACTCACGAACCATAGATTCACTCTTAGTCGTGATTCTTTTTTGATCTTTCATAAGTTTATAAAATTCGATATCTTCATTCATTACGTGATCTACAGCAAGGTTATTTAACTCTTTGAGTGCATTTCTTGCATTGTCATGATTGTTTTTAGAATATTCTCCAATTACCTTATGTGCTAAAACTACGATATCCTCGTGTTCTTTTGTCCATTTCTTAACTAATTTTTGATTTTTCGATAAAAATAATCCTGATAACATTTATTGCCTTTTCCCCTAAAAGATTTAAAAAATTATAGTATATTTAATTATAAATAATTATTATTGATATATATCAATAAAAGTATAACCATTATATAGATATACTTTCCAGCAAAAATTTTGCACACATTAAATTTTACTTAGGGAAAAGATGGGATCATCACCAAAACACCAAGAGCAATTATCACCAAAAACACAAGAGATATGTAAAGCAACTGCACCAGTTGTAGCTGAGCATGGAGAAGCTATTACTACAAGAATGTATGAGATACTTTTCAAAAATTATCCTGAAACAAGAGCACTTTTTGGAGATGTACCAACAGACCAGCATAAAAAACTTGCAAGTGCTATAGCAGCATATGCAGCAAACATTGACAACCTTGGTGCACTTAGTGGTGCAGTGGAAGGTATGGCACAACGTCACGTAAGAACAAATGTAAAACCAGAACACTACCCGATGGTAGGTGTGTCTTTACTTCAAGCCATCAAAGATGTACTTGGCGATGCAGTGACAGATGATGTTGTAAATGCATGGAAAGAAGCTTACTTCTTCCTTGGTGATATTCTTATCGCTAGAGAAAAAGAACTTTACGCAGAAAAATAATCATCTACACAAATTATCTCTTGATTTCTTTCAAGAGATAATCTACATAAACTTACTTTAGCTACAATTAGCTATGAAAACAACAAACATCCAAGCCAAGATACAAAAAAACTTAAACTCCTTTTTCGCATAGAAGATAAAATACACTACGATGAAGGCTACCTAATCTAGTACTTCATTGTACGTAACCCCAGATGTACCTATAGAGGGCTCACATAAAGATGAGCCAAGATGTTACTCATATGAGAGGGTTAGAAGGAGAGCAACAATTGTTGGATTGGGAATAGGTTTCTTTTACCTAGTCTCTCCATTCCCATAAATTTTATATTTGTACGTCGTCAGTTCACTCACACCCATCGGTCCTCTTGCATGTAGCTTGTTGGTACTGATACCTACCTCTGCACCAAAACCGAACTCTCCACCATCGGTGAACTGCGTAGAGGCATTAAGGTAGACACACGCTGCATCAACACTGTTTAAGAAGTGCTCTGCCGTGGTATAGTTTTCTGTGATGATAGCTTCAGAATGTTGTGATCCATACTGTTCTATATGAGAAATAGCACCCTCTACACCCTCTACTACTCTAATGGTCAATATATTGTCCAAATACTCCGTAGCATAGTCTTCAGTGTTTGCAGCATTCACTTCTATCATTTCTTGTGTCTTAGGACAACCTCTTATCTCTGTATCCTGTGCATCATACGCCTCTTTGATACTTGGCAAAATCTCCAATGCAATAGTCTCATCTATCAAGAGTGTCTCCAATGCCCCACAGATACCTGTACGACGACATTTTGCATTGATCATCACAGCTAAGGCTTTTTCAAAGTCTGCATCTTCATCCACATAAGTATGGCAGAGTCCTTTGTCATGTTTTACTACTGGTACGGTAGCATTGGAAGAGACATACTTAATGAGAGCCTCACCACCACGAGGGACTATGAGGTCTACATATTCATCTTGTTTGATGAGTTTTGCTACACCCTCACGAGAAGAGTCTGGTAAAAGCGCAATAGCACCTTTTGGTAAATCATGTGCTTCAAGTACACCTTGTAAAACTGATGCTATAACTCTGTTAGAGTGTTCTGCCTCTTTCCCACCTTTAAGAATCGCGACATTCCCTGACTTAAAGCAGAGCGCCCCTACATCTGCTGTGACATTTGGACGAGACTCATAAATCACCCCTATCACACCAATAGGCACAGAGACTTTTTCTATCTTAAACCCAGCATCTGCATACCAACCATCTAATACACGTCCTACAGGCTCTTTTAGGGCTGCTATCTCTTCGATAGCTACTGCCATTCCCTCAACACGTCCCTCATCTAAAAGAAGTCTGTCTTTGAGTGCTGCAGTTAAGTTGTTTGTTTCAGCATCTGCCATATCAAGAGCGTTGGCTTCAAGTATCTGTGCCTTACTGTCACGTAAGCCCTGTGCCATAGCTTTGAGTATAGTATTTTTCTGCGTACCACTCAGTGTTGAAAGTACACGGCTTGAGGCTTTGGCTTCTTGTAAAAATGTTTCCATTATCTGTCCTAAAATAGTATTGGAGTCATTTTAACAAACTAATACTAATAATGATATAAACCCATATATACATTCTAAGCAGAAGAGAATTAGTATAATATTTTTTTATCTTATATCATAATTAGATTAGCAAACTTTAATAAATATCGATGCAGACTAGACAAAAGAACGATATAGCATAAATATATACTCACATGAGAGGAGAAATAACTAATGCACACGGAACAATATAGATTGCTAGAAAAAGAAAACCAAGAACTTAAACATCTTATTAACCAATTTAAAAATTTGCTAGATTCTATCCCCGATCCTGTTTTTATGAAAGATGAAAATCTAAAATGGATTTATGGTAACCCTATTATTTTAAATCTCTACTCTATAGACAAAGACAATTACGTGGGTAAAACAGTGGATCAGCTTTTACCCGCTGAGTTTGCTGAGTCATGTATGGAAAGTGACAGAAAAGCTGTTGCTAAAGGTACCATTAGTAAGTCTGAAGAGCAGGCACGTGATGCTGAAGGCACACTACACTATTTCGAAGTCTTTAAAGTACCTTCTTATGACAAAGACAATGGAGAATTTAAAGGCCTCATTGGAGTGGGCAGAGATATTACCAAGCGTAAAGAGACCCAAGAAGCCCTGGAAGAAGAAAACCGTAAACGTAAAGAACATGAAGAGAAATTAGCCAACTTAACAGCGACACTTGAAGAAAAGGTAACACTCAGAACACGCCAACTCGAAGAAGAGAAACGTAAGGCGGTACAACTCTCATATGTTGATACATTAACCCAACTCAATAACAGACGGGCTTACTATGAACAAAGTTTAGCTGTAGATACCCATGCACGTACAATGCATACACACTATGCTGTCATACTTTTAGATATAGACTATTTTAAAAAAATAAATGATACCCATGGGCATGCCATAGGAGATGAAGTACTTAAATCTCTAGCCAATGTACTGAAAACAAATTTACGTGAAGACGATATAGAAGGTCGCGTAGGAGGAGAAGAGTTTGCTATTACTCTTGTAGATACCACACTCACTGAAGCAACAGTTATTGCAGAAAAATTATGTGATGCTATCGCGAATATTCAACTGGAAAACTTTGAGGAAGTATCTGTTACCGCTAGTTTTGGTGTCACAGAGTATCATAAAGAATCTGCACACTTTGAAGATATCTTATCCAAAGCAGATGAAGCACTTTATCATGCTAAAGTCTCAGGACGAAATAGTGTCAAAGCAACTACCTTTGATGCGCAAACATCTACAGAGGCATAAGGCACTAGAAACCTTTGCTATAATATTTAAAAAGTTGTACGAAGCGAGTAATTATGCAAACCATCACATTTATAGGTAACGGAAATATGGGACTTAGCATTGCTAAGGGTCTCAAAGGAAAATACATCATCGAAGTTGTAGGTCGAGATATGGCAAAACTTGATGCCTTTGAACATGCCTTAGGACATAAAATAGAAAAAGCTCTGTTGGATGATTTTGATGTCACTGAAAAGACCCTACTCCTCTGTGTCAAACCTGCCAATGTTGAAGAGGTCACTGCCAAGCTTAAAGGTACAGCACGTGTTATATTCTCTGTATTAGCCGGCACTACAGTTGAAAAACTCAAATATAACTTTGAAACCCAAGCCGTTGTCAGATGTATGCCAAACCTTGCTGCTTATGTAGGCAAATCTATGACCACACTCACTGGAGACAAACAGCACAAAAAAGAAGCCGAGTCACTCTTAGGGGCTGTTGGTACAACATTATGGCTAGGAAGCGAAAAAGAGATAGACATTGCTACAGCACTTGCAGGCTCTGGTCCTGCCTATCTTGCACTCATTGCTGAAGCACTTGCTGATGGTGCAGTGAAACAAGGTCTTAAAAGAGAAGATGCTATGGCAACTATGCGAGGTTTATTTGAAGGCTTTGGAACACTCATACAAGAAGTACACCCTGCCACACTAAAAGATGGCGTCATGAGTCCTGGGGGCACAACAGCCGCAGGTTATGGTGCACTCGAAGAGGGAAATGTCAGAGCATCTTGCATCAATGCTATTGAGGCAGCTTATAAAAGAGCCAAAGAACTTTAATAAATTCTTCTTAAATCTACTCTGGCAAAAGGCATATAGGTATGCCTTGTCACAATAATTTTCGTTTTAAAATTACTCCATCTATAAATCACCGGTACATCTCTGGGGTCTATATGTATACAACCATGTGAGAGCCAATCAACACTGCCTTTGTGCAGGGCGTGACCTCGTTTGGTAAACTTCATCATAAAATCCATATTGTTTACCCCACTCTCTTCAGGAAAGTCTCTAGACATATGGTAACGCTTTTTTTTGATAATATGGAAAATACCAGAAGGACTTCTAAACTCAGGTGTACCAGAGGTAATAGCACCACTCCACCATACTGTACCGTCACGATCAACTGCATAAAAGCGTCCATCACTTCCAGGCTCACGTACAGAGACTACAATGAAGTTTTTACCTGTGAGGTCAATGATTTTTTCTCTATCACCTCGGTATTGTTTAAAGACGGTCTTGGCAATGGGTATGGTTTCTACACCTTTGAATGGGTACTGTTCATATGCATCTGCGGTTAAAAATGTGAAAGTTAAAATGATTGAAAAAATAACTTTCAGCATTCTGTCTCCTAAAGTTTTTTCATTCTGTCTTTAGCAATCTTTGCCGTTTTCTTCCCTGGATAATTGTCTATAATATTTTGGTAAAAAACCTTTGCCTGTTGCTTTTCACCTGTTTTATCTAGAGAGATTGCTGTATGTAAAAGCAATGTATCTATATAACTTGCTTTGTCATAAAGTCCTGCACTCTTTTTAAAGTAAAAAATAGCATCTTCATACTGCCTGGTATAGTAAGTTATCTCTCCCAAGTAGTAGTTTGATGCTGCCGGTTTATAGCCTTTGGTATCAGTAATACTAAATCGCTTTTTTGCTTCACTGTAACGATGTTTTACAAAGTGCCGTACCCCTTCACTGTAAAGTGTCGCATTATTTTTCCCACTCAGTGTACTATCGTCTGTTTTCGTAGTGCTTTTCTTGACTTTTGCTTTAGATGTTGTTTTCTGTTTGCCTAACATACGTGCCAATTCATCTTTGCTCACATAGTTCGCATTGATTTCATCTATCATTCCTGCGAGCTTTTGTAGCAAAGCATCACTGTTGCCTGTAGTTTCTGTTATTGCCCCTGTATTCGCCGAACGGAGTTCATTCATGGAAGCACTTAAGCCTTCGATGATAGTCGTCAGTCCATCTATACGTTCTTGCTGTTCAAGTATTTTCTGACGCATGGCAGACATAGAGTTCAGTGGTGCACTTGGTTGTTGCACATTCATCGTCTCCTCTTCAGCCCCAAAACCATACAAAGAAGACTCAGCATACATTGCAGTACTACTGAGTGCTACAAATCCAACACAAGAGAGAATCGTTTTACGTAACATGGTCAACTTATCTTACTAAACGAAGGTCAACCCTTCTGTTACTGTCATAACAGCTGTCACTAGGTGTCTGACATACAGGACTACTCTCACCGAAACTCACCATAATCATCTTAGACGATGCAACCCCTTGTGCTACAAGACTGTCTTTCACAGCTTTTGCACGTTTTAATCCAAGTGCATAGTTGTACTCATCTGTACCAAATTCATCACAGTTACCTTCAAGCTTAATTTTAGCCCCTGCAGCTGTTGCCACCTGAATATTGGTTTGCATATTTGCTTCCATCTTTGAAGAGACACTATAATTATCAAAAGCAAAATAGATAGATTTAAAACCATCACTACTGCTATTGTAATTCCCATTGGCGTCTATACCACTTTCATTATTCCCATAGTTGTTTTCATTGATACTTACGGTATCTCCATTAATGGCATCTGTACCGGAAACATTGTTTTTACCATTAAGGTCTGGTGCATTTTGTGCACATCCAGAAAATAGTAAAGCCGCTAGTGAAGTAATGATGAAGAGTTTGTGTGTCATATGTAATCCTTATTTAAGATGTATTACCAATCGATTGATTGTATTTTGTTGCCGCTATACGGGAAAAGTAAACTTTGAAAACTGGCTAAATTTGTATACCCTACTGAAGTACGGTTGCCTTGTTGTTTTAAGAACAATACCACAGCACCATCACGGGAAAAACGAGGGAATTGATTGCTCCCTGTTGTTGTAATAGGTCTGGTACTTCCACTACTAGCCGATGCCAGATAGATATTGAAAGTATTGTCACCAAATGCATGGTTACTCTCTCTACTTGCATAGACTATTTTATCTCCATAGGCATCACAGGCATTATTGTTACGCCCATGATACACAACTTGTGAAGTGGCTGCAGAGCGTATTGATTTTTTAAATACATTTGCATATCCTAAACGGTTAGAAACAAACAAGACCCTCTGCTCATTGTCTGTATAACGTCCATTTACATCGATACCGTTAAATTTTGTCACCCTAGTTTTAGAACGTGATGCCAAATTGAGCTCATAGATATCAGCCTGCCCATTAGGTGCCATAGTAAGAAGAAGTTTAGAACCGTCTTTACTTACATCAGAACACACTAGCATTCCTTCAGAACTAATAATCTTACTTTTTGCACCCGTATAGATGTCTAACTTATAGAGTGTCGGTAACAGACCATTGTATGATGTATAGTACAAACTACGCTGCTTTGCATTCGCCCATTTAGGAAAAAGATTTAACCCGCCTCTGACGATGGTTTTTCTATAGTTAAATGTATAGTCTGCCAAACGTATTTCACTCAGACCTGGTTTTGAATAGGTTGCATAGACTACATAACGGTTGATCCATGAGATATCTGGATATTTCAATACTTTATTGATGTCGCTTATAGCTTTATGAAGTAAGAAAGGTGTCTTCGCAGTACCAGAGATAGCGTAGCTCTTCTTGAAAAGTTGTGTACCATTTGAGGCTTTTAAAAGACGAACTAGTAGTTTACTGCCATTGCTTTGGTTTAGCGTGTACTTTAAAACATATTCACTGTTTTTCAGTACCGGTAATATAAAACTGCTTGTAACATCTCCCACATTGTGTGTTTTGTTGGCTAAAAAATGTCCCGATATCTTCAAGTCAGAAAGTAAGATCTTAAACATACGTTCATCAGGTACAGCCGAGCCATCCACCAAAGCGATGCGTGCTCTTTGTTCTACATCTTTTTCTATCTTCAACGTTGCATCTACAGCAAACAATGTCCCACTCAATATACTTAATGAGACTAAAATAAATAATACATTTCGCACTCTTTTTCCTTCACTTTTTGGACGTTAATATAGTATTGTATCAAGGCAGTCTTGAAGTGTTCATTAATTAATATCAAAATGCACTCTCAATCATTTTACTACACAAACTTTACCCATATCATACTCTATAATAGTGAACGAAGTGTGAAGGGTATGTAGTGAAGAACTAACATTGGAAAAGGTTTTACTCCGTAGCCACAAACTCTACACTCAAAGTATACGCTCTATTGCCTTTATGTGGACCAAAACCTATACGCTGCAGTTGTTCAAGGTAGGCTATCAAGCCTGTATTGAAATCTTCATTGGCTGATGCAGTGGTTACTTTAAATGTAAAATGACCATTAGGGTCTATTTTGAACCATACTTTTGCCATCTCACCAGCATAGTCACTCTGTGCAGGCCAACCTTTGAGTTTCTCTTCTACAAGTGCAAAATAAGCATTTTCTATCCCTCTATCTGACTTTTTCTGTGTCTTTAAAGAAGAGGAAACCAAGTCACTCGCACTGGCTTTTTTAGAAACTTTGATAGGATTATTTTGTTTTGGCTTTACAGGTTTACTACTCACCTTGATAATATTTTTAGGCTTTTTCGTGGAACTGACGTTAGCAAATAAGTCTTTTGGTTTATTGACTTTTTTAGGTGGTTCTTTTTTAACAATTTTTTTAGGCTTTTTCTTTTTCTTTACTTTTTTTACAACCTTCTCTTTGATGACTTTTTTACGCGTATCTTTCTGTTTTTTAACCGTATCTTTTGTTTTCACTTTAGGTTTTTTAACAGGTTTCTTTTTATGCGTTGTTTTCTTCTTTGCAGGCTGTTTCTTTTTTGTTTTTGCTTTATTCTTGGGTGCTGCCATCGTCACTCTTATTCGGTCTTCATTTTTCTTCACATAGTGTATAGGTTTTTGAGATTCACGAGAGTTAAAATAAAAAAGAAGTAGTCCTATCACAAAGACATAAATACCTATGGCAAAAACACCAGAGATAAAGGTAGAAGATTTTTTATTCATAGCGTGATGAGTGAGACCTGCTCAAAACCGGCAGCTTTGACACTTTTTAAGATGTATATCACATTTTTATATTGTAGGTTTTCATCTGCGCGTATGTAGACATCTGAAGTTTTATCATATTTTACAGATTGATTGACAAAATCATCTGCAAAGGTATCCATCTCATAGACATCTTTACCTAAATATATCTTTTTATTTTTATCCATACGAATGGTAAGTGTTTTGGGCTTGGTGACACTGACAGTTTTTGAACCTTGAGGTAAGGTGATTTGTTCTTGAAAAGTGATTGTGGGTGCAGTGACCATCAAAATAGCCATGAGAACAAGCATCACATCTACCAAAGGAGTAATGTTTAGATCTGGACTATCATCCCATGAAAACATCTAATCGACCTGTGATAAAATGACTTCAGATTGTGAAGAGAGCAAAGAGGAGAGCTCATACGCCTTACGTTTTAAAATAAGATGGAAAGTGTAGGCAAATATTGCTACAGCAATCCCTGCTGCAGTTGCTATGAGCGCTTCTGAAATAGCCGGTGCGACAACAGAAAGTGAAGCACTTGACTGAGAGCCTAGCTTGGTAAATGTCTCAAGTATTCCTATAACCGTACCAAATAGACCGATAAAAGGTGAAGTAGAGGCGATAATAGAGAGCCATGTCAACCCTTTGGTTGAAACACGGATAGCATCTGAAGATGCTGCTTCCATAATGGCTTTATTTGGTGTACTTACACGAGACAGATAAGTAAAAATAAGTGAGTTTTGTGCCACTGATTTTGACTGACCTGTGTAGAGTGCTTTAAGTGATTTTGCTTCTGCAGATATACGAGAAGTCAAAATGTAGAATCTGTCTAAAAATACCCAGAAGGTAGCGATAAAGTACGTAGATAGCAAAAGCAGTACAAAAATGGTTATTGCACTGCTTTGACTGAAATAAGTAGTTAAGGCACTCAAGTTAGAGAGACTTTCCGATTTGTTCAACTTTACTTACTGCTGAAGCGATAGCCGCTGCAGAAGATTCAGTTTTCTTCAATAATTCTTTTGCTGCTTCAAGTGCTTTTGCAAGATCACTGTCATCACCAGAGAGAGCAACTGCACCATCTACGATACATGTTGTTTTCTCTTCTTCAACTTTTACATATCCAGAGTTGATAGCTACGGCTACTTCACTTCCGTCAGCTTTGTCGATAACGATAACACCTGTATCAAGTAATGATACCAAAGTCGCGTGCTTGGCTAAAACACCAAACTCACCTTCAGACCCTGGAAATGTTACTTGTTTCACTTCAGCATCAAAAATCACACCATTAGGAGTAACTATTTCTAGCTTCATAAGTTCCATATTAATCCTTTTAAGATTAATGCCTATTTAGCATTAATCTTGTCGTTTTTAGCAACTGCTTCAGCCATATTACCTACCATGTAGAATGCAGCTTCGTTCATGTCATCATATTTACCTTCGAGAAGACCTTTAAATCCTTCGATTGTATCTTCAAGTGTAACATATACACCAGGGCTTCCAGTAAATACTTCAGCAACGTGGAATGGTTGAGAAAGGTATTTTTCAATCTTTCTTGCTCTTTCAACAACAAGTTTATCATCTTCTGAAAGCTCATCCATACCAAGAATCGCAATGATATCTTGAAGGTCTTTATGCTTTTGAAGAATTTGCTGTACACCAGTTGCAATACCGTAGTGCTCGTCACCAACAATTTGTGGATCAAGCATTCTAGATGTTGAATCAAGTGGATCAACCGCAGGGTAGATACCTTTTTCAGCAATAGATCTGTTAAGTACTGTTGTTGCATCTAAGTGAGCAAATACAGAAGCTGGAGCCGGGTCAGTCAAGTCATCCGCAGGAACATATACAGCTTGTACAGATGTAATTGAACCTTTAGTTGTTGATGTAATACGCTCTTGAAGTGCACCCATCTCTCTTGCAAGTGTTGGTTGGTAACCAACAGCTGAAGGGATACGTCCAAGAAGTGCAGACATTTCAGAACCTGATTGTGCAAATCTAAAGATGTTATCGATAAACATAAGAACATCTAGTCCCATTTCATCTCTAAAGTACTCAGCCATAGTAAGACCAGTAAGAGCGATACGGTTACGTGCTCCTGGAGGTTCAGACATTTGACCGTAGCACAGTGCAACTTTGTCAAGTACGTTTGATTCTTTCATTTCGTAGTAAAGGTCATTACCCTCACGTGTTCTTTCACCAACACCTGCGAATACTGAGTATCCAGAGTGTTTCATAGCAACGTTGTTAATAAGTTCCATAATAATAACGGTTTTACCAACACCAGCACCACCAAATAGTCCAACTTTTCCACCTTTGTTGTATGGAGCAAGAAGGTCAACTACTTTGATACCTGTTTCAAAAACTTCTGTTTTTGTACTTTGCTCTTCAAATGGTGGTGGATCTCTATGGATTGACCAATATTCTTTGGCATTTACTTCACCAGCATCATCGATAGCTTCACCGATAACGTTGAAGATACGTCCAAGAACTTCTTCACCAACTGGAACTTTGATAGGTCCACCTGTTGCTTTTACTTCTTGACCTCTTACGAGACCTTCACTCATATCCATAGCAATGGTTCTTACTCTGTTGTCACCAAGTTGTGCTGCTACTTCTAAAACTAATCTATGTTCCTTACCATCAATTACAGTGATTGTTTCCAATGCTTCGTTGATTTCTGGTAGGTAGTCTGTAAAATCCACATCAATTACGGGACCTAAGACTTGTACTATTTTACCTGTCATTATAATTTGCTCCTATCTCTTATTTCATTGATTCCATACCACTGATAATCTCGATGAGTTCAGTAGTAATCGATTCTTGTCTTGCTTTGTTATACTTAACGTTTAACTCTTTGACCATCTCTTTAGCATTTTTAGTTGCTGCGTCCATTGCTTGCATACGTGCTGAGTGTTCAGCTGCAAGCGAATCAATGAGTGAGTAGTACATTGTGTACTCTACATAACGCTTCACCAATGCATCCAAAAGTGTGTCATCGTCATCTGGCTCTACTTCAAGTTCTGAAGTTGAAACTGTATTAAGTTCTAATTTAGATGTATCTACAGGTAAAACCTGATCTTCTCTAATCTCTTGAGTAATCATGTTTACATAACCATTGTGTACTAAAATAATCTTATCTGTTTCACCATTAACATATGATTCCGCCACTTCAGAGATAAACTCTGCAGCTTGCTTAAAGTCTGGTGCAGCAGAAAGTCCTACAATTTCATTATTTAATTCAACACTGTTGAATTTAAAGAAATCAATTCCTTTTCTACCTACAGCTCTAAGACGTACTTTCACATCTTTTGCTTGGTACTCTTCAATCAATTGACGTGCGCGCTTGATTGTTTGTGAGTTAAAACCACCACAAAGACCTTTGTCTGCAGTAATAAACACAATGTCAACAACTTTAGGATTTTGAACATCCTTAAAGTAAACATTGTCTATACCGTCAGCATTTGACTGTTGCATTTTTTGTGCAATCTCATTTAAGAGTTCAGTCAATTTTGCTGCATAGACTCTAGATCTTTTAGCAAGCTCTTCTGTTCTTTTTAATTTTGCAGAAGAGACAAGCTTCATAGCGTTAGTGGTTTTCTGTGTATTCTTAACAGACCCTATCTTACGCTTTATCTCTTTTAAATTAGCCATTGTAAGCCTTTCTTATCCAGCAAATGAAGCTTTGAAATCTTCGATAGCTTTTCTTAATTCTGCATCTGTGTCATCAGAGATTTTTTTCTCATTTCTGATAGCATCAAGAATGTTTGCATATTTTGCTTCCATAAATGGCATAAGATCTGCTTCGAACTTAACCACTGAAGATGCAGGAATATCATCAAGGTATCCTTGTGCACCAGCAAAAATAATAACAACTTGCTTTTCAATAGCAACAGGAGCATAAGGCCCTTGTTTCAATACTTCAACCATTCTTTGTCCACGCTCTAGTTGACCTCTTGTATATTCATCAAGGTCAGAGGCGAACTGTGCAAATGCTTGAAGCTCTCTAAATGAAGCAAGGTCGAGTCTCAATGTACCAGAAACTTGTTTTGTTGCTTTAATCTGAGCAGCACCACCAACACGTGAAACAGAAAGTCCAACGTTAATCGCTGGTCTGATACCTGAGTTAAAGAGGTCAGTCTCAAGGAAGATTTGACCATCAGTAATAGAGATAACGTTTGTTGGGATATATGCCGCAACATCACCCGCTTGTGTTTCAATAATTGGGAATGCAGTAATAGAACCAGCACCTAAATCATCAGAAAGCTTTGCAGCTCTCTCAAGTAGTCTTGAGTGTAGGTAGAAAACATCCCCTGGGTATGCTTCACGACCCGGAGGTCTTCTCAAGATAAGTGACATCTCTCTGTATGCAACTGCGTGCTTAGAAAGGTCATCATAGAAGATAACTGCATGTCTACCATTGTCTCTGAAATACTCAGCCATAGTTACACCTGCATAAGGAGCAAGGAACTGTAATGCTGAAGACTCAGCTGCACCTGCAGTTACTATGATTGTGTAATCCATTGCACCGTACTCTTCAAGTTTTTTCACTGTTGCAGCTACTGTTGATTGTTTTTGACCAATCGCAACGTAGATACATACAACATCTTGACCTTTTTGGTTGATGATTGTATCGATAGCCAAAGTTGTTTTACCAGTTTGTCTATCACCAATGATAAGCTCTCTTTGCCCTCTACCAACCGGTACAAGTGCATCAATCGCCTTGATACCTGTTTGAAGTGGCTCATGTACTGATTTTCTAGCCATGATTCCTGGTGCTTTTTCTTCGATAAATCTTTGCTCTGCAGCTTCGATTGTACCTTTTCCATCTACAGGCTCACCAAGTGAATTTACCACTCTACCCATCAATGCATCACCTACTGGTGTTTTAAGAAGATCGCCTGCTCTTTTTACGCTCATACCTTCTTTAATCCCTGCACTAGTTCCAAGAACAACAACACCAACGTTTGCTTCTTCAAGGTTTAATACAAGACCTTTTGCACCATTATCGAACTCTACAACTTCTCCAGCCATAACATTGTTAAGACCATATACTGTTGTAATACCATCCGCGATACCTACTACTTTTCCTATTTCATTGATGCCAACATCAATTTCAAAGTTTTCAATTCTTTCTTTGATAATCGAAGAGATTTCATCTGCTTGCAATTTGTTTGCCACTACTACTCCTTTACTTTAGATAACTATAGTGATTTCTTAATGAAATCAATTAATTGTTCTTTAACTCTCTGCTTAGAGAAGTTTACCTCTATACCCAAATCATCCACTGATACACGTAATCCTTCAAGATCCGTCTTTTCTTGTGTCAATTTAATCGTTGAACCTGTGTACTTTTTAAGTGTCTTCTCAAGATCAGCCAATGCTTTTGCATTGAGTGTAGATGTACTTTTTACTACACCTTCATACTCGTTAGAAATACGTTGTTGATCTGCATTAAGTACTTTAGCAATAGCTGGAATCAAATCCAATCTACTGTTTTCACCTAAAATTTTAATAAAATTTACAAGTGAAACATCTGCATCTTTACCAAGTGTTGAAAGAATCATTTCTGTTTTCTTTTCACTTGCTATGATTGGAGATGTTAATGCTGACTTTACTTCTACACTGCTTGTTACTTCAGAAAGTACATTCAGTACTTCTAAAATAGCAGGCAGGTCTTTTGTTACAGAAGAGAGTGCTTGTGCATATCTTTTAGCGATTAATTCTTCCATCTATACCACCTTCTTAGAGATAATGTCAACAACTTTAGTTTCATCAAGGTTGATATCGTCAGTCGTAATGTTTTCACTCAATACTTCATCAATAGCTTCTCTTGCTGATTTACGTTCTTCAAAATTCATTTTTTCTGCAAGTTGTTTTTCAAGCACTGCTAACTCATTTTCGTTAGCTGTAGCGATTTTTTCAGCTAAGATAACTGCTTCAGCTTTCGCATCTGCAAGAATCTCTTCTGCTTTTTTCTCACTTGCATCTAAACGTGCTTGCGCCTCTTTTTTCTCATTTTTAGCCGCTTGAAGTTTCTCTTCTATTTCATTAAGCTGTGATGCGATACCTTCAGATCTTCCTTTGAAGAACTCTTTGATTGGGTTAGCAACCAAATAGTAAAGCAATGCTGCAAAAATCGTGAAGTTAATCACTCTAGGCCAAAAGTCACTCTCTCTACCTGTTTGCATAAAGTAACGACTTGTCTCACTTTCTGCATGACCACTAGCTACAAGAATAGCTGGCACTACAAGTAGAGACAATAGTATAATTTTTTTCATATTTTCATCCCTTCCTATAACTTGCTAAATTTAGTTTTGAGGCTCTCTTTGAAAAGAGGCATTTGTGAAAGAAGAGAATTTTTAAGGTTCTCTTTGTCAGAGTTAAGCTTTTCTACAAACTTGTTGTACTCAGTATCTAGTTCATTTTGTTTAGTCTCAACTTTACTTGCAGCCAATGTTTTCTCATCATCGATTGCTTTCTGTCTGATAGACGCAGCTTCATTCTTAGCATTGCTAATAATTTCATCTGCCTTTGCATTGAGTTCGTCAGTGTTGCCACTAAGCCCTTTTGCCGCTTCTAAATCTTTTGCTATAGAGGCATCTCTGTCATCCATAAATTTCACCAATGGCTGAAATAGCATATTATTTAAAAGAACAAGTAGGATTAGAAACAACGCTAAGACGAACAACATCAATGGTAAATGTATGTCAAGCATTAAAACTCCTCATGTAATTTCGCGCTATTTTAGCATTTTAGAGATGAGAGGTCGGTTAAAAATTAGTGTTTATTGAGGAATGTAAGAAAGTTTTTTAACTCTTCTTCATCACTAAATGAGATTTCAATACTTTTTGCTTTGAGTTTATGGGTGAAAGGGAGTAGTTTCTTCAAACTTTGGGCATGTGTTTTTGTAAAATTTTCTACACTTTTTGCCTGTAAGGTTTTAGCTGGATTTTCTTTATGGTTCTTCACCATATTTTCTGTATCTCGCACAGAGAGTTTCTGCCCGATGATACTGTCAATAAGTACTTTTTGCTTTTTATCGTCAAGCCCAACCAATACTTTTGCATGCCCTTGTGAAATCTTACCTTTTATCAGCTGTTCCTGAGCATACGTCGTAAGAGAAAGAAGTCGCATAGTGTTTGTAATTTGAGATCTACTTTTATGCACAATAGAAGAGAGTTCATCATGTGTAATTTCATGTACATCTATCAGTTCAGCATACGAGTTTGCAAGCTCGATAGCATTGAGGTTTTCTCTTTGTATATTTTCAAGGAGTGCGAGTTCACGAAGCTTAACATCATCAATCCCCGCATCAGCGATAATTGCCTTAACTGTATCTATTTTTGCAAGTTTATGGGCACGTAGACGACGCTCACCTGCAATGAGAAGATAGCCCTCTTCTTTTTCTATCACAACAATAGGCTGTAGCAACCCATGTTCAGCAATAGACTCACTTAACTCTTTAAGCGCCTGCTCATCGAAGTGTTTACGTGGTTGAAAAGGGTTAGGCGTAATACTTTCAACATCAATCTCTTCAACACGCGCACCCTGCGCTTCGAGTTCAAAATTATCAATGGTTGAGAGATCTTTTTCGTATGCTTCTTCTACTTCTGAGAGTATCGCTCCCAGTCCTCTACCTAGTGCCATATGTTAACCTCTTGCTATAACAGTAGCTAAATCTCTGTATGCAACAGAACCTTTGGAACTTGAAGCGTAGGTAGTTACAGGTTTACCAAAACTTGGACTCTCAGCAATTTTTACATTACGAGGTACCACAATACACTCTTTAGAATTCTTTTTCATATGAAAAAGTTTATCTTTAAAGTGATGAGACAAGTCAGCCAAAACTTGCTTGGAAAGGTTGTTTTGTCCTGAGAACATCGTCGGTAAGAAACCTTTGATTTTCAACTTCGGATTAATCGTTTTTTTGAGTAGTGATACCGTGTTCAATAACTGTGCCAAACCTTCTAAAGCGAAAAATTCACACTGAATAGGAATGATTACAGAATCAGATGCACCCAATGCGTTGATAGTAATAGGACCCAATGCTGGAGGTGAATCAATAATCACAAAGTCAAACTTGCTAGAGACCTCTTTTAGTTTCTCTTTTAAGACCAATTCTCTATTTTTCTTTTTAGGGTTATAAAACTCTTTTTCTATCCCTACAAGACCAATATTTGAAGGGGCAAGTTTAAGATTTTTGATACTTGTTTCAAGAAGTACTTCAGAGAGTTTTTTTGTACCAATAAGCACATGGTAAATGTTAAACTCATAATCGCCTCTTGAGAACCCAAAACTTGTTGTTGCATTAGACTGGGGATCGATATCTAAAAGAAGTACTTTTTTACCTTTTTCGGCCAAAGATGCTGCCAAGTTTACGGCTGTTGTTGTTTTCCCTACGCCACCTTTTTGGTTGGCTATGCTAATTACTTCACTCATCGTAAACTATACACCTTTTTTCCTCCAATAATTAAAGAGCCATCATCGCACAACAGTGCGTCCCCTAGGCTCTTTTGATAGTTTTCAATATGAACTGAAAACTTTCTGCTTAACTCAAATTCTATCTCATATTCACTAAAAACCTGCTTCCATTTCGGAAACTTTTCGAGTGCCAAAAGGTATTTATCAAGTAATACTTTAGGTGAAATATCGCTCTGTAAGGCACTGTAGCCATTTTGATATTTTTTCAAATTTATACCTATTCCACACACCAAAGTATCATTTACTTTTTTCGTAATGGTTCCGCCTACTTTTTCATCATTTTTATAGAAGTCATTGGGCCACTTTAACCAGATATTTTCACCTAAATCCAACAGTGTCTGCTTCATAATAAATGAGAAATAGATAGAAGCAGAGGAGAGCAATAAATCTTCGGGTAACTCTTCTAATTTTATGGCAAATGAAGCAAAAAAGTTTCCCTCTCCACCTGACCATTCATTATCACGACTTCCTACACCTGCATTTTGTTCTAAAGCAAGTACTGCTACAGGTGGCGTTAATCTCTTTTGTTGAAGCGCTTCCACAAGATATTTTTGCGTAGAAGGCAAGCTATCAAAACAGTGTATGTCCAATTTTAATCCCTCTCCCTACACAATATGCCTTCGCAGACATAGCTTTTTTAGAGGCTGGCTGTAATGTACCAATCTTCAATGCCCCTCTGTCACATCCAACAACAATACTTTCATCTTCAAAAGCAAGCAATTCAGAAGCTTTGTGGTTTTTCTGGGTTTCAACCAAAGCTATCTCATCAAACTTTGTGCCATTACTAGCAAATATCCCAGGCCATCCTTCAAATGCTCTATATTTATTATAAATACTCTGAGCATCGTTAAAATCAATCTGTCCATCAGATTTTTTTATCTTTTTACAGAGTGTTGCCTGAGATTCATCTTGCTTGAGTGGTGTGAGCTTTTCAAAGTTGCGTACGGTACTTAAAGTAAGTTTGCATGCATCTTCCGTCAATTGTTGCATCAAAGCATGTAGTCTCATATCATCAGGAATAACAAACTCTATTTTTTCAAGTATATATCCCGTATCTAAGCCCTCTTCCATCAACATGGAAGTCACACCTGTTTTTTCATCACCATTGAGCAGTGACTGTTGTACAGGTGATGCACCTCTATATTGTGGTAAAAGTGAAGCATGTAAATTTATACATGGTGCAATATCTAGTATATTTTTAGGCAATATCTGCCCAAATGCCGCCACGATGATAAAATCTGGTTTCTCTTTTTCTATAGCCTCAAAAATACCCTCTTCAGAGAGTCTATTTGGCTGTAATACTTCTATACCACGTTCTTCAGCCAAAACCTTCACGGGTGGTGGTGTCAAAACCTTCTTACGTCCCACTGGTCTGTCTGGTTGTGTGAGCACCAATGACACATCCATATCTTCAGCATTCACCAAAGTCTCTAATATCTCTTTTGCATAATGGGGTGTACCCATATAAACTATTTTTGTTTTCATATATATTCTCTTATTTAGTTTGTTTTAAAGAGTGTTCCACCCACATGTTTACCATCAACAAGAAAAGCCTTTACATCATCAAGATGAAAACCTGAAGCCAAGAACATCTCTTTTTTGTGTTTCATTAGAAAATCTGCTGATTGCAGTTTAGTGACGATGCCTCCCGTTGCAAATTCATTGTTAGGTGTATGTGTCGCTTCGAGTTCATCTTTGGTGATTTGTGTCACGATGTCTCTACGTTTAGCATCATCATATTTATTTGGGTCTTTGTCATAAAAGGCATCTATATCAGAGAGGATTACCAGCATCTTTGCATCAAAATGATGTGCCACATGTGCGGAGAGTCTATCATTGTCTCCAAAAACAAGCTCTTCTACACTCACTGTGTCATTTTCATTGATGATAGGTACAACATTATTCTCTAAAAGTGTATCGATAGCTACTTTGGCATGTTTAATGTGCTCACCCGCATCAAAAACATCTGCACTCAGAAGTACTTGTGAACAAAGTAGTCCAAACTTGGCAAATTTTTCTTGATACATCTTAAGTAAAAGTGGCTGACCAATAGCTGCAAGAGCTTGTTTGTTCGCTACACTCCCTCTGTCTAAGGGTAATAACGTATAGCCAGCTGCTACAGCACCAGAACTTACAAGAATGACTTCATACTTATGGGCTTTGAGTTCTGCTATAAGCTGTACCAGTGCCAACATACGTATTTTGGCGATAGTGCCATCTTGAGTAAGAACATGAGAACCAACTTTTATGACTATACGCTGCATACTCACTCCTAAGCCTCGTTTTCTTCTTTTACACTCTTTATAAAATCACCCAGTGCATAACGTAACGCTTCTGTATTTATGTGTGCTACCGAAGAGATAGGGAGTACAAAAAGTGGTTTCTTTTCAGGAAGCTTTACACCAAAGTCTTTTTCAAAACCATAAGAGATATACTCCTCTTTTGCCTTATACTGACTAAGTGTTGTATTGGCTTCAAGGTCAATATCTTTTAAAAATGTTTCTGTTAAGGTATTGACTTCATCTACAGAAAGAGAATCTATCTTTGTAATAGCAATAGCATGTTTACGTGTTGCAAGAGTCTCAGAGTAACGCGTGAGTTCAACAAGCAATGTTTCATACTGATATTTCATCTCTCTGTAGTTTGCTGCATCAATCATAAGCAATAGCGTCTTCGTACGTTCAATGTGCTTTAAAAACTCTAATCCAAGCCCTCTACCATCACTTGCACCTTCTATGATACCAGGGATATCTGCCATCATAAAAGAATCATAATCTCCGATATGTACCACACCTAGTTTTGGTGCAAGTGTCGTAAACTCATAGTTGGCGACTTGCGGTCTCGCATTTGAAAGTGTCGCAATCAGTGTTGACTTCCCAACATTAGGATAACCCACAAGACCAACATCTGCTATGAGCTTCATCTCAAGACGTATTTTTTTAGTAATCCCTGGAAGTCCTGGCTGTGCATAGGTTGGTCTTTGGTTAGAAGAAGATTTAAAGTGCATGTTTCCAAGACCACCTTTACCACCTTCCAAAAAGAGTATTACCTCACCTTCTATAAGAAGATCCATAAGCTCTTCACCAGTCTCCATATCTACTACTGTAGTACCAGGAGGTACAGTAATAATCATATCTTGACCTTTACGCCCATAACACTTACGTCCCTCTCCAGGACGTCCATTTTCAGCTTTCATATGGACACGTCCACGAAGACCTGAGAGGGTATCTGTATTGTTATCTACTTTAAAAAATACAGCACCACCACGACCACCATCACCACCATCTGGACCACCATTTGCCACAAATTTCTCTGTCCAGAAAGAAATGGAACCCGCTCCACCTTTTCCAGAACTAACCATAAGTTCTACGCTATCTACAAACATTTATTACACCTTTACTTCTATGAAAACTATTGCAAAAATGCCAATAGTAAATTAATTATGTGATTATATCTAAATTGAGGAAATTATTGCTATACTTTTTTTAGAGGTTCCCCATATAAAGACAAAAGGTTGACAGATGATAAAAAGTAGCAAAACATCATTACTTCTCTTAAGTGGTACACTTTTCCTGTTTTTAGGATGCGGTTCGTCAAAAGTACCTGAAAGTCAAGGTGGATTTACGCACAGTGGTATCTACTTTGGAAAGAACTTCAGCCCAAATTATGAGCAAGGTATAGCGGATGGATGTACTAATTCAAAAGGTAAATACAAAAAATCTCATAGACTGTTTAATATAAACAATGATTATAATAAAGGTTGGTTTTTAGGACGTAAAAGATGTAGAAATCTTCTGAAATTAGATGAAAATGGGGATTTAATATTATAAGAAGCCAAAAAGCTTCTTATAGAGATAGAGAAATTACGCAGGTACTACTGAAACTTTTTTCTGAGTAGCACTTCTGTTATCAAACTTCACTACACCTTCAACAAGTGCAAATATAGTATGGTCTTTACCCATTCCTACACCATTACCTGGGTGAACTTTAGTTCCTCTTTGTCTAATGATGATGTTACCAGGAATAACTGCTTCCCCACCAAATTTTTTAACGCCTAAACGACGTCCAGCTGAATCACGGTTATTTTGAGTGGACCCTTGTCCTTTCTTATGTGCCATATCATTCTCTCCTTATGCTATTTTAGTAATTCTAACTCTTGTAAAGTCTCTTCTGAAACCACGTTTGAGTTTTGAATCTTTTCTTCTTCTTTTCTTGTAGATGATAACTTTTTTATCTCTACCTTCATTGATTACTTCACCTTTAACTACTGCGCCTTCTACGAAAGGAGTACCTACAGTTAAGTCACCATTGTCTAGTACTAGAACTTCTTTAAATTCTACAGCTGATTTTGGATCAAGACCCATGTTGTCAAAACAGATGACATCACCCTCTTGAACTTTGAATTGTTGACCACTTGCTTTAATGATTGCGTACATTGCAAACCCTTTGTTATTCGATGTTTTTTAAAAAGTTCGTGATTATACCCAAAACTATTTTAATCTAATTTGAAATATAGATACTATTTGACTAGATAAGCCTAAAAAGTATAATCTGCTCCCGCAAGTGCTATACATTCTATCTCAACCAATGCATTTTTAGGTAAGGCTTTCACAGCTATCGTACTACGTGCCGGTTTATGTGCACAAAAGTAATGTGCGTATACATTATTGACTGTAGCAAAGTCATCCATATCTGCCAAATAGATAGTTGTTTTAATGACATCATTAAAGTGTGCTCCAGCAGCTTCAAGTACATAAAAAAGGTTTTTCATCACTTGATGTGTTTGATGTTCAACATCTCTTGTTTCCATAGTACCATCTGGTTTTAATGCAATCTGTCCAGAAGTATAGATAAAGCCATTGGCTTCTATCGCCTGTGAGTATGGTCCTATTGCTGCTGGTGCCTCTTTTGTTTCTATAAATTTCATGTTTTGTTCCCTTTAATTTGTATTTCTTTCATAGAAGATGTAAGATGTTGAGTAGTCCGAAAATTCAAAATAGACTTTTTTCTCATTTTTGTCTCTTGTAAAGTTGAAATTCATATCATCATATCCATATCCATATCTGTATGGTCTCATTTTTGAATCATTACTCCCGTAGGCAGTAGAGACTTTATCGATTTTTATAAAACGATGTACAAGTTTATCTCCTGCATAGATATCAAGCACTCCATTGGTTCCTGTCCAGTTTTGAAGTGAACGGCTCAAGCTGTTTTGTGTCTCTTGTGTACATGCAGTTAAAAGTAACAATGCGACACCTATTAAAAATAATTTCAATTTCATCTTTTACCCCTTTTTTATAATTCTATCAAGCTTAAGCTTTAGGCATACCAAACTTTTGCGTTATCAATTCACCTTCATCATTAAAGTATAAATAATACAACTTATCTTTCTTTACAGGTAATCCTGCAAGGTATCTTAATGCCAAGTTCGCTTGCAATGACCCAATGTGCATCACAATAGGTGCAGTAATACCACCGGGTTTATGATCTGAGATATTAAAGACTTGAAAATTTGCCTCATCGAAGAAACAAACTTGTCCATTGAACTCTTCTACTGAGGCATAGACCCATGGCGTCTTTGTTGCTTTTGCATGTTTGTCTATCTCTACACGTACAGGCAGGTTATCAGTAGCATCAAGTATGAGGTCATAGCTGTTACCCATCTCTTTAAAGTCTTCAAAACGCATATCAAAAGCTACTGCTTTGACAAAAGGATTTTTCGACTCCACAAGTGCACATACTGCTTTGGCTTTATTTTTGCCTTCATCATTCAGTGTAAAAGCTATCTGTCGATGAATATTATGAGAAGAGACCGTATCAAAGTCAACCATATGTATCTCACCTATGCCTGAAGTTCCCAGTGCCATAGCAAGCGTACAGCCAAGTCCACCAGAACCGATAATAGCAATTTTCTTTTTCTCCAAACTCTGTTGTACATTTGAACCCCATAGTTGTATCTGTCTGTTAAAGTATTCGCTTTGTGTCATTACGCTTGCTCCTCTCTTAATTTTAATTCTCTCTCAAATCCCCATGCTTTTCGATGTTCTGTAACCTCAGCTTTGTCTATGACTTCTACCAGCATAGACTCTTTATCTTCAAGCATCATCTCTACTTCACCTTCAGGGGAAACAAGCATCGTATCACCATAAAACTTCCACTTCACTTCATCATCACTGTACTCTCCAAGTCTGTTGGCACGTAGCACATAACAGCCATGTAAAAAGGCTTTGGTTTTAATGATCTCTCTCCATCTGTTATGTGAACCAAATGTAGAAGCCGCAGGAAGTAGAACCAAATCTACTTTTTTACGTGTCACCTGCTCCCAAAAAGGGTCAAAATGCAATTCAAATCCTGCAAGGATCATCACTTTAAAACCTTTAATCGTAAAGGTCATTGCATCTTTCAGAGGTGCTACTTTATTGGAAAAAAACTTCTTCTCATTCCAATGAGTATAAGGCAGTAAAATCTGTTGTTCATAATAACGTGTATTTTTAGGTGTTATTTTGACAATAGTTTTATGGTAGCCATCTTTTTTTGTAATGATAATAGGTGCCACAAAAACAATGTCATATTTAATAGAAAGATTTTTAAGTAGTTCAAGATGCTTAGTCGTTTGCGCTTTCACCATATTTGGTGCCATGGTTGCGAACTCTTTAAAAAAGTGGTTTAGCACATACTCGCCAAGAAGCATAATATCTGCACCACGTTCATGTGCTTTTTTTAGGTAAAACTCTAGTCTAGTGGCATTCATACCAAGTGTTGGTAGCTGCAGTGCTGCGACGACTAGCTGTTTAGACATTAGTCACTCTCCACATTCTGATTGGCTTGTTCGATAACAGTTATCTTCGTTTTTGCCTCTTCTATCAGTGTTTGTGCTTCTTTAATGTTCTTTAAACCCTCTTCATAAAGCTTCACTGACTCTTCTAGTGTTATCTCAGGATCCATAAGCTTTTCAAGTAACTCTTTTGAGTGCTCTAATTTTTCTTCAAAGGTTGCCATTATATCTTTCTCCTTTCATATGAGCAAAGCTCACATGAAATTCCTCTCACTAAAGCTTCACATAAATGTTCAGTTTTTTTCATTTTAGTACGTCCTTAATATGCTCATCAAATTTATCTAACTCTACCAAAAAGGCATCATGTCCATAATCACTCTCTACTTCCAAGTATGTATGCTTCTGCCCATTTCGCTCCATCATCTTAGCGATGTGTTCCATCTCCGAAGGGAAAAACAGATAGTCCGAAGAAAAACTTATAAGATGCACATTCGCTTTAATACGATTAATAGCATCATGTAAAGAGTCATATCCACGGCTCAAGTTAAATGTATTAATCGCTTTGACGATATAGAGGTAAGAGAGTGGGTCAAAAATACGTGAAAAATTGTTCGTATTGTACTCCATATATCGCTCTACTTCATAACGTCCGAAGAGTTCAAAAAGTCCATCATTATTTACATAGTTACGTCCAAACTTCTCATCCATAGACTCAGGAGAAAGATAAGAGATATGCCCTGCAATACGCCCGATGGCAAGTCCATCTAAGCCCTCTTCTTTAAAGTCATCTTTCTCATAGTTACCATGTTTAAAACGCGGGTCTCTGCGTATAGCTTCTACTGCTACCTTGTTAAAGGCTATCGTCCAAGGACGTGTCGCATACGTAGCAGCCAAAGAGATGATGTCATCTGCAAAGTTCGGATAGTCTACAGCAAATTGAAGTGCTTGCATACCACCCATAGAACCACCCACTACAGCCCGTACATGGTGTATGCCAAGATCAGAGAGTAGATGCATTTGCGCACGTATCATATCTTTGATAGTTACGACTGGGAACTTAAGTCTGTAAGGAGCTTGTGTGGTGTAGTTGTTGCTCATAGGTCCTGTACTACCAAAACAAGAACCTATAACATTTGTAGAGATGACAAAATATTTGTCCGTATCTAAGGCTTTGCCTTCACCGATAAGTCCATCCCACCAACCAGCTTTACGCTCACCCTCATACACACCTGCAGCATGGTGCGAACCAGAGAGTGCATGACAAACCAAGATGACATTAGATTTGTCCTCATTTAACTCGCCATAGGTCTCATACGCTATCTCATAAGGCTCTAAGATACGCCCACTTTCTAGGTACAAAGGGGAGCTAAAATGGGCTGTTTTGGTTTCGATTTTCATAGACTGCTTTTGTGCTTAAATTTATTGATAATATTTTATCGTATTTGTGCTTTGTTTTGTAGGTCGGGGTGTCCTCTCCCCGACATGAAGTTGAAAATCATAATATATTTGCATGCAAAGTGATGTCGGGGAGAGGACACCCCGACCTACGATTTACCCCAATGCCTTCTTCAAATCCTCTATCAAATCTTGTGTATCTTCAAGCCCAACAGAAAGACGTACAAGACCACCAGGTACACCTGCATCTATCAGCTCTTGCGCAGAAAGTTGTTGGTGTGTAGTACTTGCTGGATGCGTAATAATAGACTTACTATCACCAATGTTAACGACCAGTGAGAAAATATCTGTACTGTCGGCTATCTTTTGTGCAGTCTCTTTGTCTGCTACTTCAAATGAGAGTAGTCCTGAGTGTCCACCTTTGAAGTACTTTTGTCCTAACGCATAGTTAGCATCAGACTTCAATCCAGGGTAGTTTACTTTTCCTACTTTTGGATGTGCTTCTAAAAACTCTGCAATGGCAAGTGCAGAACTTGAGTGCTGTTTCATACGTAGTGGCAGTGTCTCTAAACCTTGTATGTTTAACCAAGAATTAAATGGTGCAGGTGTAGCACCCAAGTCACGTAAGAGTGCTAGTCTTACTCTAAGCGTAAAAAGTGGTAAAGGTAAATCACTATAGACAAGCCCATGATAACTCTCATCTGGCTCATTAAAGTGTGAGTAACGTGGGTTATCTTTTATCTTCTCTACCAAGTTATGACGCTCTACAAGCATACCACCAAGAGCCGTTCCTTGTCCTATGGTGTATTTACTCGTACTATGTACAGTCAAGTCAACACCATGATCAAACGGCTTACAAAGTATTGGTGTACCCACAGTATTATCTACACATGTCAAGATGTTATGCTTGTTAGCAATAGCCACAATCGCATCAAAATCTGCTACATCAATGCTAGGATTTGTGATACTTTCAAAAATGATGATTTTTGTCTTATCATCTACTAATGCTTCTATCTCGTTAGGGTTACGTACATCAAAGTAACGTGTCTCTATACCAAAACGCTTAATGGTATGCCCCGTAAGCGTAGTTGTTCCACCATACACTTGCTTTGCAACGATGATATTATCACCAGCTTCAGCCACGTTAGCAATGGCATAAAAGATAGCTGCCATTCCAGATGCCGTAGCGATCCCTGCCAATCCACCTTCAAGTGCAGCAAAACGCTTTTCAAATACATCTGAAGTAGGATTCATAAGCCGTGTATAGATATTCCCAAGTTCTTTGAGTGCAAATAGGTTTGCTGCATGTTCTGTATCTCTAAACTCATATGCCGTAGTCTGATAAATAGGCACAGCCATAGTCCCCATCGCATCTTTTTCATATCCTGCGTGTATTGCTAGTGTTTGTTCGTGCATTGTTTTTCCTTTTTATTTTAAATATCTTTTTATATCTAATGCCCCATGAAATACACCCAAGACAAATATTGTATTTGTATCTTTTATCAAATAGGCAATCCCGTAATGTCCATAAAGCAATATACGTATTTCCAAATTATCATCATTGCGATAAGCATATCCTATCTGAGGAAAGGTAGCTAATATTTGTACTTTACTGTAAATCTCTTTTGTAATCTTTTTGGCAATACGCTTGTTATCTTGAGCAATATAATCATGTATATCTTTAAGCCAAAACTTGGCTTCTTCAGTACACTCAATTTTTACCATTGGGCTATATCATTTTCCATCTCTTTATTTGAAATCACTTTACCAGCATCAACATCATTAAGCCCTCGCCGTATCATCGTGTCAAAGGCTAGCTCTCGCACTATCTCTTCATATGTCGAATCCTCAGGTAAAGCATCTATAATTTTCTTAGCTTCTTCTTTAGGTGCAGTCATAGAACATCCTTCTATTTGTATTGGAAATATTATAACATAATTTGATTATTGGATTATGTTATTTATGTACTGAACGAGAGAAATTTTATTTTTCAAAATAAAATTCTATACTTGATAATTCCCGTAGGGTGTTGTACCCCTACAACACCAATAATTTGAAGGGTAAACACATTCATATAGGCACAAATTATTATATTCATATTAACGGTGTTGTCATGGGACAACACCCTACACCTTTATATCAGAATATGAATTGGTTTATGTTATTTGTGTGCTGATAGAGGTACAACAGCAGGAGCTGTTGAACGAAAAAAACTTATTTTTGGATTAAAGTAGGTGGTACACCTTTTGATTTTAAAACTCTATTTACTTCTCCAAGTAAATATTTTAAATTGTATTTTTTATCTATAATTTCAATACATTGAGTAAGTTTTTTTTGTATTCGAATTAAACTTTTTTCTGAGAAACTATCATATGAATATTGCATCATTGGTTTATATAAAATATTACACTCTTCTTTTAATAATGGCTTTTCTTCTATTAATAGGAGTTTTTGTGTATATCCAAACCATATATCTTGTGTTTTACTATTCGAGTCCATTTTTATTGTTTGCACCAATAATGCATAACACGTTCTTTGATTATTATTGATAACTTCCTGATATTTTGGATATTTTTTGATATTATAAATTGAGATATTTTATCTAAAATGTGGTTATTGTGAGGTAAAATGGTTGTAAGAGGATACTATCATGCTCTTAATGAGCATGATAGTATCAAAGGTTTATAGATAAAACACACACTGATCATCGATATCATAGTAAAAACTACCATCACCAAATGTCATACTTGCACCAAAAGAGGCACATTCATATGGGATATCCCCTTTTCCTCTATTGAGGTCGTCTGTAATACGTACAATATCATCAACAGCAGGGTTTACATTGTAGTCACCTTCTAGACCTGTAAAGTCAAATTCACAATTATCTGGTGGTAAAAAAGTAAACTCTCCATTAGGTGCAGTCAATTCCCAATCTCTCATAGAATCACATTTATAAGGAATACCCCCATAAGAGAAACCTGCTTCATCTACAAGAAACAATGTCGTCAAATTATCATTATAATTATCACCGCCACCACCTCCACAGCCACTCAATCCTATTACGGCCACAATTGAAACAACCAATGCTATTAATTTTTTCATACTTTAACTCCTTTTATGAATTATATGTATATTATAACCTAATAATTGTGTTAAATTTGTGACAACAGTGCTGCAATCTTTTTACTGCCCTCTTTTTCGACTATTTCTATGAGTCCTTGACTTTTTGATGTTAAATCTTCATCTAACAACTTTAAAACATTGTCTATAGATATCTCTTTTTCTCTCATAATCCATACCAAGTTTTGTTCAACCAAAAACTGTGCATTATAGTACTGATGGTCAGAGGCTGCATAGGGGTAAGGAATGTAAAGTGTAGGTACTGCTGTAGCACTGAGTTCCCAAAGTGTGGAGGCTCCCGAACGTGCTATGGCAAAATCTGCTTCATTCATATACTCTGCAAGTTTTGTCGTAAAACCAAATACCTCTGCTTCTATACCTAATGCTTCATAAGCTTTTTGCACTTCATCAATATTATTTACCCCAGCTTGATGGATGATTTTGATACCTTTTTCTTTTAATTTTGGTGCTATTTCAAGTGCCAAATTGTTAATGGCTCTAGCACCTTGTGAACCACCTAAAAAGATAATCGTTTTAACTTTGCTCCGTAGATGTGCATTGTCAAAAAAGATTTGTTTAATGGGGTATGCTTTGATGGGACTCTCCTCCAGATAAGAAGAGATAAAATAGTTTGCATAGGGTTTTAATAGTTTATTGAGTGAGCCAAGTGCAGCATTTTGCTCATGGATGACCAGTGGTGTTCCTGCAAGCTTGGCTGCAAATGCCATGGGTGCTGCAGAAAATCCACCCACAGAAAAAACTACTTTAGCTTTATGTTTACGTAGTATTTTTACTGCTTTAAGTGTAGCACTTCCCATCATAAAAAGTGATTTTATTTTTCCTAATTTCCCTTGATTGACAACACCACGTGTTTCAAAAAAGTATTTTTCTTTAAAATCATCATCATGCTCAAACCACTGTTTGTCTTGTCCTTTTGTAGAACCTACATACACCAAATCCTCATTTTTAACTGCTACCAATGCTTCTTTGACTGCCTTAACAATAGCCAAGTGTCCACCTGTACCACCACCTGT
>VCAW01000048.1 GCA_013607775.1 Campylobacterota bacterium
TTCGTTTTTAGGTTTGCTCACAGCCTCCTAACTCTATAGGGTGGTAAGTTCATAAAGAATCAAACTTCCAGCCAGCGTTTCATAGGTGAGTTAATCTGACCTAAATTCAATAGGCTTACTTAGGTTATCAAGTAACAAGGAGAAAACAGATTGTTCATTCAGTGTCATTGACTGTGAATTGTTTAAGTGCTTACAACAAGCATCTATAAAGTAGCACAAACTTTTTACAACCAAATCCCTAGGGATTTGGTTGTAATGAATTATAGGAGGAGAGTACATGAAAATAGATCATTCACTGTTTGAGTCCATGTTAAATGCTAAAGAGATCAATAAAAAAACATTCGCTCAATATGCTCAAATACCCTACTACACCGTTGCAGGATGGAAAAAGTCTGGTAAGGTACCTGCCTATGCTATGGTGTTACTCCAAAATATACCTTCTCCCAAAACAGTAACAGCGAAACAATTGATCGATGCAGGGATGCCAAGAGCGATCTTTTGGAATAATGATCTATCCAAAGCTGTACCAAACGATATTTTCATAGTCTCTACACTCAAACGAGCTTACAATGACTTTGTAGTAAAAAAGTTCATTGAGTTTTTTGGAGAAGATACAGTACTTGCTGCACTTATGAAACATAGAGATAGACTTTCAGATAAACTCATTCAGAGTGTTATGACTCATACCCATGATACCTTGGCTTCTGCATGATAAATAAAGAAACCCAAGCACTACTTGATAAGTTTAAAGAGATTCCTCTTTTTTCTGAACACAAAGCCATACTCATAGGCGGTACTGCCCTAGCCTACCACCTTTCACATCGTGAGAGTTTTGATCTTGACATCTGTTTTCCATTTTCAGAGAAATTACCAGAGCTTGATTTCTTAGAGAATTTTGAAGAGGTTATTCCTCTGGAGTTTGAGCAAGGCATTATAGACACAGCCATTAACGAGGGTGGAGATATTACAGAAGTCATGAAGCGTTATATCATAGATGGGGTAAAAGTTGATTTTGTTATCAACCCTTCGAGTAATATCTATGAGAGTGAAATTCTGAAAGAAGACAATGTACATACTCTGGAGCATCTTCGTATTGCCTCCATTGATAGCATCTTCAAACTCAAATCTCTACTACTGCTTGATAGAAACAAGATTAGAGATCTTTATGATATGGTATATCTCATGAAAGAGTGCAGATATACGGGTAAAGATTTTATCGATACTATTATGCATTATCGTATTACCTATTTACCTAAACATATTGTGCAGCTTATCAAGGCAAAAGAAGAGGATCCTTTTGATATTGAAGGGATTGAGAAGCCTACGATGGACATTACCATCTATGAGAGTCTCAAATCTTATTTACTTTCAGTTCTTTACAGCATCTATTCTTAAACGTACATAATCCAACATCCACCCCTCTTCTTTAGTATAAATTTTCGTTTTCAAAATATCTCGACACTCTACTTTAAAAGTCTCAAACTGCTCTTTACTCAAATGTTTAGTCACGCCATTAGCAAAGATATCTAACCAATGCATAATGTCATCCATAGGTGTAGGACGTGGAATAAGTTCGGCATACTCTACACGAAATCCTTCTGACTCCAAAAGTGTTCTATACGCTTCTACACTTGGAAAATACCAAGGGTTATCTAACTCACCAAACTCAGGATGTTTGGCAAACACCTCTTCCATAGTACTAACTAACGCAAAAGCATTCCCCTCACCACCAAACTCACATACAAATCGCCCATCCGTTTTTAACGATTTGGCGATATTTTGCACAGCCAACTTGGCATCTTTAACCCAGTGCAATGTAGCATTGGAAAAGACAGCATCAAACACTTCCTCATAAGGTAATGCAGTAACAGAACCCACATAGGCTTCTATACCATTGGCTCTACAAGCTTCTACCATCTCACTACTCATATCTACACCCATCACCTTAGCACCTCTTCGTTCCATCTCGACAGCCAAAGTCCCATCGCCACAGCCTACATCTAAAATACGCTCTCCCTCTTTAGGATCAAGCAAATCCACCACAGGCAATGCCAACTGCGATACAAATGCTGTATGTTTATTGTAGGTTTTTGGGTTCCATTGGTTTGTTTCTTTTTGTTTTGTTTTCATAATTTCTCTTTTTTCATAGGGTACGTTTCTCAACGCACCAATAATCCAATATGCAAATATATATAATGTCGCATACACAGCCACGTAAGTTGGTCATCCAATCAAGGAATCTATAAAATGTAAGGTAGGTGCTTAGAGACTAAGCAGGAGTAGCGAAAGAAGGAGAGCAGAAAATCTTTGAGTGATTTGTGTTGTGTGTGAAAATGGTTTCATGATACTCTCCTTTTTGATTTTAGTTGTGAAAGTGTAGCACTATTTTATTTAGAAGTCAAACACCCCAACTCCCAATACTGATTACCATTAAACTTAAACTTACAAATCACATCAAGCCCAAGTTTTCGGTGATGTGCCTCATATGATCGTAGGTTGACTTGATTGACGAAGGTGACCAATATGGAGTAGCGTTTTGACATATGCTTTAGAGCAAAATGAAATATTTTATCCAGCACTTCTGTACCTCGTACACGCTTATCTATACAGATTGGACCATATTGATAGGAGTTGTCTGTGCTAAGCTTCATACCTTTATACTCTAGTTTAGGTAGCTCATCTATCATATAAGCAAACATCGCCCACTTTGACCAAAATTCCCAGGAAGCAGACATTATATACGCCAACACATCATCACCCTCTTTTGCGATGAAAAGTCCTTGCTCTTGTTCTATGAGCTGAGTAAGTTCTTCTTTTGCAAATGCTGTGGTGACAAAGCCGTCTTTTTTGTCCTCTTCTTTTATGCTGTCTATCTGATACTTTGCATGTAGTTTGAGTGCGGCTTCTATGTCATCAAGTGTAGCTATTTTATATTCCATCTTTTACTCCCCTTTGTGCTTTCATGATTTTAACAGTTTCTCTATCTATCTGCGTACCACGCTCTAACAAAGCAGAGACTATCATATCAAATCGCTCATCACTCAAATGCTGTCCAAATTTAAACTTGCAGGTAAGATTTTTTACTTCTATTTTCACCACAGTTGTGGCTTTTAAAGCTTTGTCATAGTCACTATGGCTAAATGGTTTGTAGCCACCTTTGGGTTGGAGTTTTTGCATGAGAGATTCAAAGACCTTTGCTTTAACCTCTCGGTTCTCTTGTACTATTGCCATACCATCCATGCTGACCGACTTAAAAAACTGTGTCGCAGGACACGCTAACCCCTCTGTGCTTGAAAAGTCAGAATCTATAAGTGCATAGTTCTCAACAACTGAAAATGACACGCTATAATTTTGCTCTAGCATTTTCATCTTCTTATTTTTTAAGGCTCCATGAAAATAGATGTCATTTTCTATGCGTACAAAATTTACTGGCACAGCATAGGGTTTGTTCTCGATACACAGTGCCAAAATGCCATATTCTGCTTGATCCAACACATCGTAAATCAATGTTTTATCTTTAATTTTAAAATTTGGGTTCATACTGTTCCTTTTAAAAATTTACGCTATTATAATTTTTATGTGTACCTATGTAAAGATACAAAAAATTTAAAATATATAAGGACAGATAATGTATATCCTCGATGCTAAAAGCAAAATCCCTCTACATATACAGCTCTATCAAGCCATTAAAGAGGATATAGTTACGAACTACCAAATTGGTGATAAACTCCCCTCCATTCGTAAGGTGGCTTCACTTTATAACCTGAGTAAAAACACTGTAGAGTCTGCCTATTCACAACTCTATGCAGAGGGGTATGTGGAGAGTCGTGCCAAGAGTGGGTACTATGTGAGTGAACTCTTTTTTGACAGCTTTCGTAAAGTCAACACCACAAGCCATGCTATTAACGCTACACCCAAAACATACAAATACGATTTTTTTCCTGCACAGCTTCATAAAGAAGATTTTCCATTAAAGACATGGAAACGCCTTTTTAATAAAGTCATCACCCAAGAGACCGACTTTGGGGCATACCCTACAGGGCAAGGAGAGCTAACCTTGCGTGAAGCCATCGCCCATTACCTGCAAAGCTCTCGTGGAGTGATGTGTAGTGTGGAAAACATCATCATTACCCATGGGTTTAGTGACTCTATGGAACTCATTGCCAAACTGGCTAAAGCTCGCTACAAGCACTTTGCCCAAGAGATACCTGGCTACCATATTGCCCACAAAGTTTTTGATGCCTATGGCTACAGCATTAGCCCCATAGGCGTAGATGCTCAGGGACTTTGTATAGAAGAGCTTCAACAGAGCCAAGCCCAAATTGTCTACATCACCCCCTCACACCAATACCCCACTGGTGCAACCATGCCAGTAACAAATCGACTCAAACTCATTACACACATACAATCCATTGGAGGACTCATCATCGAAGATGACTACGATAGTGAACTAGCCTACTATAACCGACCTATCCCCTCACTTCAAGGCTTAGATAAAGGAGAGTGTGTAGCATACTTAGGTACCTTTGCCAAAGCTCTCTCGCCCTCTGTTCGTGTGGGATATATGGTACTACCTTCTTGGCTGATGAAGCTCTACAACCAAAGCTATGATGCCCACTTTTCCCGTGTGAATCTAAGTACCCAACTTACTCTTGCTGCTTTTATGCAAGAGGGTCACTGGGACAGACACATCCGACGTATACGCATCATCAACAAAAAGAAACACCAAATGATGAAAGATGCTATAGAAAAATATCTAGGTAATACCTGTAATATCGTAGCCCAAGGAGCAGGACTCGCCATCCTCCTCGTGCCAAATTCACCTCAATTTGATTGGGAAAGACTAAAGGCGTTGACAGAAAAAAACAACATAGCCATCTATCTGGCAAAAGAACGCAGTGGTGGAGAATTTGAAGCTGTGCGTATGGGATTTGGTGGGTTTAGATTGGAGGAGATTGATAAGGCTGTGGAAGCTTTTAGTGCAATTTGGAAAGTAATATGTCAAGAATTTATATACTCAACTTTCGCACATAAATTCCACTAAATCCACGAACTTAAGTTGAGTATTAAAGCCCATAAATAGGCACTTTTGAGTATAATTTTGTTACCACAACATCATTATAAAGGGCTTATTTTATGGAACTTGCAAATTATATCAATTATGCTATGAAGAGCTTATTAAAGAATCCGATTTTAGAAGTTCTTCAAGAGATTAAAATCACAAGACTACTTAAACAAAGTAACTTCGTAAAAAG
>VCAW01000049.1 GCA_013607775.1 Campylobacterota bacterium
AACTTTGTCTTGTTTCTTGTTATTTGATGAATTCATACCATATTATAACAGAGGAGGAGTTAACCGACTAGCCCACTACCAATATTTTTATAGAAAAAGTGATAGAGGATGTGATACTGCAAAAAGGAGAGTTGATAAAACTGCTGCTTTCTGTGGGGACATTTAAAAATATGTTTTTCCAAAAGATAGATGATGCCTTTATATTTAACGCTAAAGCACTTATAGAAGTACTAAGTGCTGAAAATAAATTTTTGGAGTCTAGGACAACTTATGCACAGTCCATAGGGCTTACGAAAAAAGATGACTTTATACAAACCAATGATGATGTGGTATTGTCTTTTCCTTTTAAAGATACGGTGTTTGTGGGTGGTCAAGAAAAAGATGATGAGAAGACAAATGAAAACTTTTTGCACGAGGTCATTAACGCCAACGATATAGCAAGAGTTTTTGAACCAAAGGTAATGACTAACATCAAGAAGTATAGTAAAGATAAGATAGAAAATAACCCAACCATCACGGAGAATGATAATCTTATCATCAAGGGCAACAACCTTTTGGCACTTCATAGTTTGCTGGACAAGGCAGATGGAGAAGCACTCTATAGAGGTAAAGTCAAACTGATTTACATTGACCCACCATACAACACAGGTAACGATAGTTTTAACTATAACGATAATTTCTCTCACTCTACTTGGCTTACCTTTATGAAAAATAGGATTGAAGTGGCTAGGGAGTTTTTAAGTGATGATGGGGTGATATTTATTACAACGGATGATAATGAACAAGCTTATTTAAAAGTTCTGATGGATGAAGTTTTTGGGAGAGAAAATTTTATTGCGGATGTGATATGGAACAGTAGAAAGTCTGTTCAAAATGATACGATTATTTCTTTGGCAACCAACCATAATCTATTTTATGCAAAACAGAAAACTTCTTTAAGTAAAAATAATTTTAGACTAGCTGTTGATGAAAGTAAGTTTAAGTATGATGATAACGATGGGAGAGGAAAATATAAAGCAGACCCATTTGATGCACCAAATATACGACCAAATTTAACATATCCGATAGTGAATCCAAATACCAATGAAACATACATGCCGCCAGTTGGCAGATGCTGTAGAACAGGTCAAAAAGAATACGAAAATTTTCTTAGAGACAATAGAATACTTTTTGGAAAAACAGGTAAAAGCAAACCCCAATTAAAAAAATACCTTAATGAGGAAAAAAGCAAGGGTTCTGTTGCGACAACCTTATGGAATGATTTGGATACTACTACAAATGCTACGAAGCATTTAGAAAAAATGTTTGGTAAAAAAATGTTTGATACACCAAAACCTGAAAATTTAATAGAAAGAATAATACAACTATCTACTAGCAAAAACGACCTTGTAATGGACTACCACCTAGGAAGCGGAACAACCTGTGCAGTAGCTCATAAAATGGGAAGAAGGTACATAGGCATCGAGCAAATGGATTATATAGAAGACATAGCAGTTGAGCGTATGAAGAAAGTGATAGAGGGGGAGCAAGGTGGTATCTCTAAGGCTGTAGAGTGGCAAGGGGGTGGAGAGTTTGTCTATATGGAGCTCAAAGAGCTAGATGCGTACAAAGACACAGAGCTAGAGCATGAGATGAGGTATCTTCCCATAGAAGAGATAGAAGATGAAACGTATGGCATCAGCAAAGAAGAGCGAGAAGCAAACTTTGCATTTTATGGCATAGACAGTAAGAGAGACTAGAGATGGCAGGGTATTTATATAAAAAGCTTGAAGCAAACTTTGAGGAGATAGACAGACCAGATATTCCTAAAAGCATAAGCGATAATCTTAAATTTACACTTAGGGATTATCAGACGGAAGCGTTACAAAACTTTATCTTTTACAATGAATTTTCGAAGAAAACAAAAGATTTACCCAATAAGCATTTACTCTTCCATATGGCTACGGGAAGTGGTAAAACACAGATTATTGTTAGTTCTATTTTATACTTGTATGAGCAAGGGTATAGAAATTTTATCTTCTTTGTGAATACTACAAACATTATCACAAAAACCATAGCAAATATGGTAAAGAGTGAAGAAACAGCAAGCAAATATCTTTTTAAAGACACTATCAGAATAAATGGTAAAAATATCAAGATAAATTTTATAGAAAGTAGTTTTGATAAGGCTAAAGACAATGGCATCAACATTATGTTTTCTACCATACACGGGCTACACTCTGACTTGTTTAACCAAAAAGAGAACAGAAGCACTATAGAGTCTATAAAGAAAAAGCCTATAGTGCTGATAGCTGATGAAGCACACCATATAAATGCAGGAAATAAACAAACACAAACGGAACAAAAGAATGAGAGAACATGGACAGGTACTGTAAATCAACTCCATAAAGCAAACGATAAAAATATACTACTAGAGTTTACAGCTACAGCAGGATACGAAAGTAATACCGAGCTTAAGAAGCATTATAAAGATAAAGTAGTGTTTGACTTCTCTTTTAAAAAATTCGATAAAGCAAAGTACTCCAAGGAAGTAAACCTTATACACAGCGACTTTGATGATGATTTTAGAATCATACGAGCACTAATGCTAAGTGAGTACAGAGCCATGTTGGCAGAGCATCCCGATGTTAATCAAGTGATAAAACCTGTAGTGATGTTCAAGAACCCTAAAGGGATAGATGCTATAAATAAAAGCATGGAAGCGTTTATGGAGCTTGTTGATGATTTGGATGTGGGCAGTTTAGAGTACGTGTTTAGATACTCCAGAGTACCTGCGGTTATGGAACTTAGAGAGTTCATAGAGGGAAAAGAAGAGTTGTTTGTGGCTAGAATACAAAGAGGTTTTTCAAGAGAAAATTGTGTAAAAATATATAGTACAAGCAAAGACAAAGAAGAGACACTAAAGAAGCTAAATAGCCTAGAAAACCCGAGTAACCCTATACGGGCTATCTTTGCTGTAAATGTACTAGATGAGGGCTGGGATGTGCAAAATCTATACGATATAGTCAAACTAGATGAGACTAAGAAAACCAATAAATCAACCACAAGCGATGCACAACTTATAGGGAGAGGGGCTAGGTATTACCCTTTTAATTATGCTCCTATGCTGGATGACAAAGAGATGAAGTTTAAGAGAAAATTTGATGATGACCAAAACAACCCTCTAAGAGTTCTTGAAAAGATGTATTTTCATAGCATAAACAACAGTGAGTACATCGAAAAATTAAGAATATCTATGGAAGAACAAGGGATGAGTGAGTCTAAAAAGTACGAGCTAAAATTAAAGCCATCATTTATGAAAAGTGAAACATATACAAGTGGATATGTATATACAAATACAAAAGAAGAAGTACCCCAAAAAGAAAAAGAATTATCACATTATGATAAGAACTGGCAACATTATGAAATAGAGATAGATAACGACAGTAATGTATTTAAACTCTCTGAAAAACAAAGTGAAAAATTTAATAATTCCGAAGTGTTGCAGATGGAGATTTTCAATGAAATTTCCATACGCTCCATACTTAACAGAATCCCCCCAATTTCATTTTGCACAATTAAAAGATTATTTACCTGCACTTAAAAGCATAGACGAGTTTATAACAGATGTAAAATATATGGGTTCAATGCAAATAACCATCAAAACCACACAGCCCATAGAGAACGATGGAGTATGGGATGAAAGTATGTTGTATTTTGCTCTTTTTGAGCGTATGCAAAGTCTTGCTGATAAATTTGTGGCTAAATCAACATACAAAGGTAAAAAAGAGTTTAACCCAAGTAGAATTATAGAGAAGATAGATGACTCAAAATTGGTTGCAATACCCAACATAAGTAGTCCATCGGAGATAGAAATAGATGAAGACTGGTATGCTTTTGAGAAGCACTACGGAACGAGTGCCGAAAAAGAATTTGTAGAGTTTATAGAAACCAATATCATAAAAGAACTCCAAGCTAAATTTATAGATGTGAAACTCATCCGAAATGAGTTAGTATTTAAAATACATGATTTTACTGATGGTCGTGGTTTTGCTCCTGATTTTATCTTTATGCTTACAAAAGAAGAATGTACTTATCAGGTATTTTGCGAACCCAAAGGTGAGCATCTAAAGGATGGCGACAAATGGAAAAAGGACTTTATGGCTAAGATAAATGAGTATACAAATGATGATACAATTATTCTGAAAAATAAAGATGGTGAACTAGATTACGATATAGGGTGCTATAAAATATTTGGTACTAAGTTTTATATTCAGGGGCAAAGCAAAGAGTTTGAAGATAGTTTTAGGTCTGCTGTGAAATTTGATTGAAAAAGAAGAAAGGGTTTATGATGGATAGTTATGAAGACGATTGGTGCTTAAGTGATGCCCAACTAGATAATGAAGTTTTGATGTTTTTGCAGACAGAATTTTCTCAAATAGAAGATGAAAAAAGATTTTTAGACTTTATTTTGGATTTGAGACTTGATGATGTCTCCATGCAAGCTGTTGTTAGTGATTGTTTTGTGGCTATAGAAAATTTAGTGAGTATAGCTGAATGGCTAATACATACTGCATATCTCAATGAAAAGAGTTGGAGAGAATATGCTTTAAAATTCTTTTCTAAAGCTATAGACATTATGGATAATGATTTGCAAATTAGTGTTGATTGTGACGAGTTGTATGATGATGCCTATACTGAAAGAAAAAACTATTTAAATGCTTCAGATGCAAACTATGCATATGCTAAAAGTATTATACGAAATAAACTCACACAATGTTTTGATGCTTCTGATGCATCTAGTGAGGTGGCATCACTTTTAAGAAACGTTACAACTCCTATATATACTAAAATAAAAAAAGTACTTATAGATGGGGAAGGATTTGAAGATATTGATGATGCTCAAAGGTACATAAATAGACAAATAATAGAACAGCTATCATGTGGTGAACATGTACCAAGTTTTCATGTCGAATTTGTACTAGGAGAAAAGAGTCAAATTTTTGATGATAGGACTATTGATTTTTCCAATATGGTAGATATGTTTGAGGAATATTCATTTGTGCATATGGCTTTAGAGGAATTGGACGAAAGCAAAGAATATATTGGTTTAGATTTTGAAATAGATTTAAGTGCCTACAAAGAACGATACCACAACACGCTTAATTTGGATTTTTTACATGATGATATGCTTAAGGATGCCTATTTGCTTCTTTCACTTTATAGCAAAGACTTTAGAGGCATAATTCAGAATATAAAACCTGATGAGCAGAGTGTAGTTATATGCGAATTGCTTTTAAAAACATATGAAGTAGAGATAGCTAAATTTGAACTTGAAATTCATGCGATTGACTGCATTTCGGAACAAGAAAGAAAAAAGATTTGTGCTGATGCAGATAATATGCAAGATAAAGAGAAACACATGATGTATCTATATCTTAAGAGATATAAACTGGCTGATTATGCATTTAAAGAACTTATAGATACGAAGATTGATAGCATTTTTGCATCACAAGAGAAATATGAGTACAGTACGAAAAGAAGCATAGGACATATGAATGATTTGCTAAAATCAAATACCTAAAGGAGAGAACATGAC
>VCAW01000050.1 GCA_013607775.1 Campylobacterota bacterium
GTGCGAAAGTTAAGTTAAAGATATGGATTGAAAGCCAAGTGTACTTAATTTTTCACATCTTTGAAAAACAAAATCTATCTCATTTTCATTGACTCCTTCTGCAATCATAAATAATTTAATTTGATCCATTGCTTCCGCTATGTAATGGATATCTAATCGAAATCTCAATGTTCCACTTGTATCCAATTCGAATATATCAATACCCGTATATCCATCATCCGCAATAGGACTACTCTTCGTATCTGACAATTTCATCAAAGTATCACGCATATGAGCTATATGCCCAATTTGAATGCTTGCATTTATTTCAATACCCACATCACCAAGATACTCTGCGAAAATAAAATCACCTTCGTTACGTAATTTATTTTTACATAACAACATTTTTAATTCACTATTTATCTCATCATATGTCATACTATCCCCCTTTTTGATAGCGTCAAAAATTTTCTGTAAATTCTTCCTCAGCCTCATCAGATTGTACCAAATTATCCCAAGAAACATACTTTCGATCCAGCCACTTGGCATTGGTGTCCACTGCGAGTGGTACCAACAGGCGCAAGACAGAGTTGTCTCCAGGGAATGCTCCTACGACTTTCGTTCTTCTCTTAACCTCCTTGTTAAACCGTTCTAGTACATTGGTGGAATGTATTTTTCTGTGATGGGATTTCGGAAAGGCCAGGAATGTCAGTGCATCCATGAGGTTGTCCGATAAGAACTTTACTAGCTTTGGATGGGACACTTCATAGGCTGCTGCCATACCGTTGGCATGGTCAATGGCATCCTGTATGTTTTTGGAATGTAATATCACATTGATATCTTCAAGGATAGATTTGATATCCTTTTGAGGTACTATTTTTAAGAGGTTCCTCTTAAAGTGTACTGTGCAGAGCTGCCAGCTTGAGCCTACAAAACTTTCACTGGCAGCTTTTTTAATCCCCTTGTGACCATCAGAGATGATGAGATCGACCTTTTCTACTCCCCGCTCTTTTAGCAGATCAAAGAATGATTCGTAGCTTGCGCCTGACTCCTCATGGTTAATATCGATATCAAGTATTTCCCTGTATCCCTCATCAGTAACACCAATGGCGATCATAACAGCCTTGGAGACAAACCGTGAACCGTTGAATACTTTCAGATAGAGGGCATCCACATACAAATAGGGATAATAGGGTCTTAGCGGTGAGGTCTTGAACTCAGTGACCAGCTCATCGAGTTCATGGCTGAGATTGCTCACTGTTGCATGTGAGAGTTCGATATCAAGTGCTGAGACCACCGATTCTACTTTTCTGGTGGAGACCCCTTTGAGGTAACTCTCCACGATCATTGACACCAGGGCTTTATCGATCCTGGAATAGTTCTCAAAGAGCTTGGTTTCAAATTTACCGCTTCTGGCATAGGGACGTAATAGGTTTAGTTTCCCCAGTGTGGTCTTAAGTTGACGCTCTTTGTGCCCGTTACGGTAATCTCTTCGCTCTTCATTTCGTTCATGACGACCTGCACCGATGTAGGCTTCAAACTCCTTTTCCAGGATGGCATTGAGAATCTTTTCTCCTATTTGTCTGAAGCCTTCTGTTTTATTGGCAATAAGCAGTGGTGCCAACTCTTGCAGATCAAACTCTATCTTATTTTCTTTTACTTCCATAACTATGATTCCTTTTTCTTTTTATCATAGCTGATTTGGAATTTACAGAAATATTTTTACGCTACCCCCTTTTTTTGTTATTAGATTAAATTTTATCATTGTGGTCTTAACTCTACACCCAATCTGGCATCAATGTATAACGTTTCAAATCATGACTAATATATTTTTCAAGTTCACTTCCAGAAATTAAAGAAAAGATCTCTTCCCAAAGTAAAATATTTGCATTAACCTTTTCAAGTCTTTTCCAATCTTGGTGTCTTTTGGCTTCATCAATCACACCTTCTTCACATTGGTTTCCTTCATCTTCGTGTCCGTATGACATCAGATAGCAAAGATCACATTTCCATCCCTCCGTTCTGATTTTATCTACAAGTTGATTATATCTGTCTATATTGTCCATCCATTCCTTCTTACGTCCACATACCGTACGACCTATTGTCCTTACAACAATAAGTTTAATCTCTCTGCTCTTTTCATTTTTATAAATGATACTAGGGTAGGCTTGGCTCTCTATAATCGGTTCGTCTCCGAAGATATGTTTAATATTTCCCTCTACAATCGTATTGTCTACACTCCAATTTTCCAAAGAGAGTTCATTCACTTCTTTACTATCTTTAACCAACCAATGTGCAGAATCCTGAGTAATACTGGAATGATAAAGAGTAAGCTTACTGTCCTTGATATTAGATAGATATATCAAAGCCATTTGGGCGACTGCACTCCATCTACTTTCAGAGTGGTAAAAACTTTTTTCTGGTTGACGAAACAGGTATGTTGCATTTTTTAACATTTTTTATCCTTTATTTTACGTATCTTTCGGGATTTATAATTTCCTATATTCTTTAGCAAATCTATATCATCATCTAACTCATTTTTCTCAATTTGACTTGGTTTTACATCACCAAACAATATGAAAAATGCCGATAAGATACAGTTCATACAGATATAAGCATTGTCTCCCGGAATCAATGGAGTGTCATCCTCCTCACCTAAGGTACAAAAGCTACACATTTTATTCTCCATCCAACTCCTTTTAGTTTTGGGATAAGAAATGATACGCTATCATGTGGACATTAAATGTACATATAAAGGAACAGAGGAAAAATGGGAAGATTATTACAGCATCAACGACACAACATCATACTTGATCGCTTAAAGAATGGAGAAGTTCTATCTATCACTGAACTTTCCCGTGAGTGGGATATCCCTACTAAAACCATTCAGAGGGATTTCGGAAAATTAATGGAAGGAAACTATGGTGTAGTACGCGCCAATGACGGAAAACGTTTTACATTGATCAAAGAAAAAGTCACTTCAAGTAATGCTACCCTTTCGTTAAAAATGCTGGATAGTCTCTCTGCAGATATCGGAGGAGTGTTTTATACAAAAGCACAAAAGGCACTGCGTCACATAGAACATTATGTGAATTCACCTTTTTATACGCGTATAGATGTGGAAAACATTTCTGAAATTATGCCACTTATCGAGCAGATTGAGAGTGCCATAGCTGAACATAAAATGATCTCTTTTGGCTACAAGCGACACTATAGAGCAAATGAAATCAAACACTATACGCATGTAAAACCTTACAAAATTATAGTCTTTGACGGTTTCTTTTATCTATATTGCCAACACTACAGTTATTTTCCCTCATTTTATCTCAAAGAGATAAGGGATCTTAAAATAGAGGATAATGAATTTACTTATGATGAAAAGATACTCTCTGCCCTCACAAAAGCACAAAGTATCTGGTTTAATCCCACCAAAAATTCTTATGAGGTTATATTGTATGTAGACAGTGTAGTGCGTATCTACTTTGAACGTAAACCATTAAAAGATCAGTTTCTTAAAAAGTATCCTGACGGCACTGGGGAGGTTACTACCTCTGTTACAGATAAAAAGGAGGTTTTTTCATTATTAAAAAAGTGGATACCACATATCAAAATTTTAGAGCCTGAAGAACTTCAAAGAGAATTTGAAGATATGCTGGATGAATATGTGAAATATTGTAGAAAATTTAACGTATAGGATAAAACATCTATAATTAATGATTTTATATTTTAAAGCTTAAAAGTCATTTTCAAAATCCCATAAAATATAATTTTATAAGTTTTTACAACACAATCTTTCAACATCCATCAAACCTTCACCTTCATCCACTCACCCTTATCAAACGTCACCCACAACCACGTAGCTTTCACAAAGGTATCTGATATCATCGCTAAGTACACCAACATGATGTTGTCAAAATACCATGAGAGTAAGAAGGCAGGGATGATACGCACAAACCATAGTGAAATGAGGTTTATTTTGAGTGTTCTTTTGGTATCTCCTGCACCACGTAAGGCACCGGAGAGTACGAAGTTAAACGCCAATGGTATCTGTGATACTCCTACTATGCGTAAGTAGAGGCTTGCTTCTTTGATGGTCTGTGTATCATCGGTAAAGAGCCATACGATTTTCTCTGGCATAAAGACCATGAAAAAGGAGAGAAAGAACATGAAGCCTACCGTGTACTTGAGTACCAACATAACATCTTCTCTCGCTTGCAATGGTTTTTTTGCACCCAATCCCTGCCCCATGAGTGCCATCGCTGCGATGGTAAAGCCTATACCGGGCATAAATGCCAAACCTTCTACACGTAAACCTATCTGATACCCTGCCAATACTGCCGTACCATAGTGGGCGATGATGACTGTAAAAAGCATGAAGCTCCCAAAGGTCAAAGAGCGTTCAAATGATGCAGGGATTCCCACTTTTAAAGCGCGTTTCATGAGTGACTTAGAGTAGTGCCACATAGGAAGATAAGGCATTTTTTTAGACAAATAAAGCCAAACGTAGACCATAAACTCCAATATATTGACTATCACCGTACCTACAGCAGCACCCATGACACCCAGTTCTGGGAAACCAAGATTTCCGAAGATGAACAAGTAGTTTAAAAAGACATTTAAAACTATGGAGACTATCTTGACATACATTGGGGTTTTGGTGTCACCTGCGGCATTGAGTGCAATGACAAAGACAAGTTTAACAAAGACAAAAGGCAGCATCCACGTAAGCATCTGCACATAGTCTTCACCCAAAGCCACCACTTCAGATGCCGTACCGAACCATACATACACATGTGAAGCCAGAAAGTACCACAACACCATCATGAGCAAAGAAAGATAAAAGGCAAACTGTAAGAGTGTAGAGAGCCCAGTAGAGGCTCGTTTTTTATGCCCTGAGCCTGCAAAGCGAGAGAGCAAAGCTGAAGTCCCCACATGCAAAAGTGTAAGCACAGCAAAAACAAACATAAGTGACTGCAAGCCAAGCCCCACAGCAGCCACCGCAAAAGCAGAGATGCGCCCTACCATTATGAGGTCAGTCACCACCTGCAACATATCGAGCAAAGAGTTTATGGCAGCAGGAATGGAAAGTTTGAGTATCTTTTGGTGTGTTTTGGGAAAGTAACGAAGCACGTTAACTCGTAACCTGCACGATATACACATACAACAAGACAATAGTCAAAGAAGCAGCCCCATCGTCCATACTGCAGCCACAAGCATTTTACCTGAGTTGAACATCTGTCTATATTTGTAAAGTAAGACAGGGAAGATAACCATAGCTACCAACACAGGAAAGTACATCACAGGATTTGTATCAAACTTCTCTATGGAGTATTGTACGGCTTTAAAAGAGGTGTACACAAAGATATATACTACTAAAAGCACCATCATTTGTGCAATCATAAAAATGACTCTCATACCGCTTTTGTTTTTGTTGTCATCGTATTTTTGCATGGTTATTTCCCTTTATTTAAAACTAATAGTATCGCTTCAGCCAAAGCATCTTTTTCTATAGCACGTATCTTGCTGTCATAGGTCTCAAAATCCAAGCTCTGCTTAGCAACTTTCTTCTGTAAAATCACCTCTCCACCATCCAGTTCTGAACTCACCATATGCACAGAAACCCCACACTCATCATGTTCATCTTGGTAAGATTTTTCTATAGCATTTAAGCCTTTGTGTCTAGGCAAGAGTGAGGGGTGGAGGTTGATGGCTTTTACCTGCTCTGTAAATATAGGTGTCAAGATACGCATAAACCCTGCAAGCACTGTTAAGTCTGGCTTATAGCGTTTGAGTGTCTCAACCACTGTCGCATCATAGGCTTCCCGTGAGTCAAAGTTTTTTGGCTCTACCACACCATAAGGTATGCCATGCTCTTGGGCAATGGCTATACCCTCTGCTTTGGGGTTATTAGTCAAAGCAAAAACCACTTCACACTCTTTTTGATGCAAAGTCTTAACAATGTGAGCAAAGTTTGTACCTTTGCCGGAAAATAATACAGCTATTTTATTCATAATGCGCATTGTACCTAATCGTCTATACAATTTAACTAATTTTGATATACTAAGCCATCAAAGAGAGAGGTATACATGAAAAACTTTTGGTTTATAATTATAGGGATAGTTATAGGTTTTTTTACTTTTTATAATTGGTATTTAAATACTTCTACAAAAGATAAATCTCTTTCAAAAAAAGTTACTACTCCAACATATAAAAACCCCATCCAAAAAGATACTATTATTCAAACAAAACGTAGAATAAAAGACTTAAATATCTCTTCCTCTCTAGTAACTGAAGAGTCTAATAATATAACAGAGAAAGAAGAAGAAACATACCAAGAAGAGCTACAAGAATCATCTATAGTTAAACCAAAAACATCAAACATATATACTATCAACATGTCTCAAGCGCAAGAAGTAAAAATGAAAATTAAAGCTAGAGAAAAAGGCGGTATAGTGAAAGCAAAAATAGCCATTACTCATGATATGCTTACCTATGCTCAGGCTAAAAAGAAAGGATATCAAACACATTTCATTACACATATTCATGCAAAAGTGGGTAATAGAATTGTATACGACGCCTCTACTAGCCAGTTTCTCTCTAAAAATCCATTACTGAAGTTTCAGTTTGAAGGGAAAAAAGGAGAAAAACTCACAGTTATTTATACCCAGATTACTGGTGAGGTATTTTATGCCAGTAGAAAGATTAAATAGTCTCTTCCAATTTTGTTACCTCATCAATAACATCCGTAGGCAACATCGCATAAGAGCTACCTTTGTAATTATTGGCAGCCGTCACTAAAGCCAGAGAGCCTTGAATGGCAGCTTCTACTCCTGTGTAACCTTGCGCCAATAGTGCAACGATGAGTCCAGAGAGGACATCTCCACTTCCACCTTTAGAAAGTTTGGAGCATCCTAGAGGGTTAATGTAGAGTTGTTCTTCTTGCATAATGAGCGTGTTTGCACCTTTAAGCAAGAGTGTAACGTGTGGGTACTTGGCATTGAACATGCGTACCATTTCAAAACGTCTGCTTTGTGCCTCTGCAACAGTAAGCTCCTCCCCCATAAGTATCTTCCACATGATGACAAACTCTTTGGGGTGTGGGGTAATGACTATCTCCCTGTCTTTTTGTTCAAGTATGGACAAAAGTTCTGCACTCAAAAATGCATCTGCATCAAGGACAATGGGCAGATGCGAATCTAAAACATATTTCTGCAAAAATTCACTCTCAAAGTGCCCTCCAAGTCCCATGCCTATGGCTAGCGCTGTGGCATTGTCTGGCACCACAGTAGCGTGCATAAGGTAATGTGGAGGTGTGATATTTTCATGCACGACCAATGTCGTAAGCCCTGCGCCAAAACTGGCACTTGCCATCCCTGCTACGATACCTGCTCCCTCTTTCTCTCCACAAAAAATGGCAGCATGTCCGAAGTTACCTTTATGGCTGTTTTGTTTGGTACGTGAAGGCAGCTTGAGGTCACACTCTTCTAACACATATGTTTGTGTTGGCATCTCATACATCTCACTGCTTATGCCTAAATCTACACAGACTATCTGCCCTACAGTATCTTTGTTTTCATCTAGGTAGAGTGCCTCTTTTCTTGCACCCATGGTCAAAGTAATCTCTGCCTTAAATGCTATAGGCATTAAACCCTCTGTACTTACACCTGTGGGAATATCACAAGCTATTTTGTGTCCGTTAAAGCTATTGAGCTGTTGGATGATATGTATCGTCTCATCATTTAACAGCTTGTTTAACCCTGCTCCTAAAAGTGCATCAACAATGACATCGGCATCTTCTAAGGTATCGGCTATCTTTGCCCCTAAACGTTTGGCACGTTCTAACTGCAATTTTGCCATTTCTGATTTGGCTCCAAAAGGCAAATACAGACAAACATCATACGCTCCATGAAGCTGTCTAGACAAAACTGTACCATCGGCACCATTATTCCCTGTACCTGAGACGATGAGAACAGTGCTGTTTTTTTCAAAATTTTGACGTATGTAGTTTGCTATGCCCGAAGCAGCATGTTCCATGAGTATCTCCTCAGTCAGTCCATACACTTCGTAACATCTCTCATCTAAGGCATAACACTCTTGATAAACTTTCTGCATCACGATACTCCTTTTAGGGTTCAATTATTTAATTTTATCACAAATTCAAAAACTTTCGATATAATTCTGCACTTTATTGATATTCGGATGTAATAAATCTGAAAATCTCCAATAGGAAGGGGGTGCTTTTTTATGCCAGGAATTAAACTAACTTCACGTGATTCATTTGATGATGCGTACAGAAAGTTCAAAAGACAATGTGACAGAAACCTCATCGTTACTGAAGCAAGAGCTCGTCAACACTTCGAGACTCAAACTGAAAAGAACAAAAAAGAGAAGATTGCAACTCGCAAGAAAATTCTTAAAAAACTCTTCATGCTTAGAAGATACGAGTCTAGACTCTAATCAAGTCTTTGGCAGAGCTTCGGCTCTGTCACTCATTTTCGATATTATGTAGCAAACGCACAAGACTTTCACTCTAAAATTAGCTAAAATTTTCCCATACATAACGAAAGGGAAACAATGGCAGAAACACACGTACTATCGGCACTTACAAAGAAAAGAGCAGAGGTATCGGGAGAGATAAAACATTACGAAGAACTCCTTAAAAAATCTAAACTTAGCCTACAATCCATAGACCAAACTATACACCTCTTTGATGAGTCATACGATTTACGAACCATAAAGGCTAAAAGAGTACATAGTGAGCGTTATTTCAAGAATGGTGAAGCTAAGACTATGATTTTGGATGTGCTTAGAACAGCTACAGAGCCTTTAAGTACCAATAATATAAGCAAAAAGATAGCTCTGAGCAGAGGTTTTGACAATAAAGAGAGTTTTGATTTAAATCGGTTTCAAAAGATGGTTTTTGCTTCACTTGAAAGATGCGAAAATAATGGATTGATTGAGCGTATTGGTAAAGATGGACTTGCGATACTATGGAGGATAAAAGCCTAAGCTCCTAATCTCTCTGCCACCCTCTTATTCCCTTGCCAATAGCCACTAAACTCATTTGAGATACCACAGCTAAGGCAACGTGTTAAAATATCATTTGCAATAGCACCGTTGCTTTTTCTTCTTGTGTCCTCACGATAGGCAATTTCATTGGCATAGTTTGAGAGATACAATGGTGACAGTCTATGGCATTGTCCATACTGCATACGTCTAAATCTAGCGTTATAGCTTTCACTTTGGTTGTTATTCTCTCCATTTTTACCACCATACTCTATTTGATGGTTTACTCTCTTCATGACATAAAGTGCGTGTAAATCGTCATAAGCGTTGGCTTCGTCAGCGTGTATCTCTGAACCTTTGGCTACATAGGTATTTACAATACGATTAATGTCAAATGTATTCTCAGATTTTAGTACAAAGGTTTTAGTTTTTATTGCACCTATGACTTCATCGCTATTATCTGCTCTTTGTCTCAAAGAAATAACCACTCTTTTATTTGGGTGGTTAATTTTACGTCTATCTACTCTATCAGCTATTTGGTTAATTTGTTTCGTTTTACCACCTACATAGACACCATCTATCTCACAGACACCCGTAAGCATTTCATGGTTTATGTCGTCATGGTGTGTATCATCCAATAATGACTCTCTGATTTTATGAGACAGTACCCATGCAGTTTTATACTGAACGTCTAGCTCTCTTGATAGTTGTAAGGCACTTAGAGACTTAACAGAGTTTGTGAAGATGGCTATAGCTAGTAAATAGGTTTTGAGTGGGAGCTTATGACTTGCAAACAAAGTACCACTTGTGATACTAAAAGTATGGAAGCACTCTTTACATCTGTATTGGTTTCTAGTTGCTATATTGTACGGTTTGGAAGTTGTACCACAATGAGGACAGATAGGCTTTCCATTGTTGGCAGACCATCTAATTTGTTTGAAGATGTTGTGTATCTCTTCATCGGGCATCATGGCTATTTTGACGATTGATAATGTTCTTGCTTTTGCTGATAGTAGGAAATGTTGTGCCATGATTTGTCCTTTTGAATTATCTCTAGAGCCACTTGCAAATTCAAACCCAACAATCAACTAATTCTTAATTATGCCAAACTAAGAGATTAAAAAAATCTCTCAAAGGTACGATTATCGATAATTTATCTCAATTTCTAATAAATCTTCATTTTTTCTCCGTGTTTTATTGTTTAGCGTCTAAACCTACTTTCTTTTCTTACATTTTTGATACCTATTGTCAGGTAACAAGCTTTAGACTCTGATGAATGCAGATAG
>VCAW01000051.1 GCA_013607775.1 Campylobacterota bacterium
TCTCATAAAAAGCCTTATAGTTTTTTTGATAAAGTTTTAATGTTTGTTGTAAAGTATTATAACATTTATCGAGGTCTAAAGGTTTTTTTGAAATTTAATTTAGCTTAAATTGTGGGTTGTTTTTGGTAATCTGCAAGTGGCTCTTCAAAGTGATTATTTCCTTTAATTGTAAAAGTTTTACTATTAAATATCTCTATATTATTTATTCCTTTGACTGCTTTACTTTTACGAATAAAGATTTGATGAAGTATTTCTTCAACATCACCAATGACCGTTGGGCTATATAATTCTGCATGGGCTATAGATTTTGAAAGTTGTATTTTTTCATCATACTCAAATAATTCATGGACAATGATAATTTTAAAATTACTCTTTTCATCTTTATAAATGGTTTTAAAAAAACTTATATGCTTATAGGATAAGTCTGTTGATCGAATAATGGCCATATCATATTTACTAAGATTAGGTTTTTTATTTTCAAAATCATTTAATTTCATATTCTCAATATAAATACCATAGGTTTCGAAAATATATTGTGTTCGCTGTGTATCATATTTATCTTTACCAATAAACAAAGCTTTTTTACCAGCTAAAAGTTTTCTCAACTCTTCCTGATGATTTTGATCATTTTCATCTTCATAATATGGTATTTTAAATGTATAGTGTGTGCCAGCCATTCTACTACTTTTCACTTCTACAGTACCATTCATCATCTCTGCTATTACCTTAGCCTTTGCAAAAATATTTACATTTTCACTTTGACTATTTATAATCTGTTTTACATCCACATATTGTCGGTAGATATTCTTTTTTATGAGTCCTTTTTCATTCATAATATCAAAAACTAAAAACTGATTTTTATATTTGGAAATTTTCAGTATAATTTCCGAATCACTATTTAAAAAAAGAGCATCTTTAACTAATATTTCCAATACCTGTTCTATATAATCATTGTCACCTACAATGTATCTACCCACTTCATTTTCTACATCATAATAAATTTTATGTCTCTGTTCTTTGAGCAAATCCGAGATTTTATTGGTAAGTATATGTAATAAAGCACTCAAACGGAAGGGCTGGTTTTCAATTTTTATTTCTTGTATTTCATTTTTGTATTGTTTAATTTTATCAAGATCAATTGTCTCTTCCTTCTCAGAAGTATTCAACTCAGAAGAAAGTGTATTTCTCTTTTTATTTCCATTGAAAATATTAAAAAAATTTTTCATTTGTACACCATGTTATATAAATTTGTCTATTGACATACATAAGCATATCTACAAAAGTAAGGGGATAAGGTTTTTATAAAAAGATGCCTGCTTACTAAAATAGAATAAATAGTGCAATCAGGTGATCTCGAGTGAGATCCATAATTTTCCGCCCCCACTTCACAGTGGGTTTAGCTTTAACTTATGCTAAGAATGTTACATGAGTATAATTTAAATATAACTTAATTTATCTCTTTTAGAGGCATATATATAAATTAAAGTTAACAATATAATATTTATAGATAAAATTTATTTAGAATTATTACTATCAATCATTTCAGAAGGTAACGTCTCTTCTTTAAAATACCCATGATTAAACAGCCACTTATAGATATCTGCCACCATAGGTCCTGCAGTACTTCCTCCATGTCCACCATGTTCAACCAACATAGTCACAACAATCTTAGGATTGTCATAGGGTGCGTAAGTTGTAAGCCATGCATGGGAACGATGGAAATAGGCAAGTTCTGACTCTTTCAAACGCTTTTTTGTTGACTGTGGAATGGAAGTGACTTGTGATGTACCTGTTTTACCTGCTACAATGATAGGAAGATGGCTCATCGTTCTAAATGCTGTACCACCTCGGATATTACACACATCATACATCCCCTTACGTATCTCACCCAAATAATAACTGTCAAAATCAATATGTTTGAGCTCTGGCTTTATCTCTTTCCCATCAATCATCTTTGCCATATGTGGTACTGCTAGATTGGATGTGGCGAGCATCCCTGTGTAGCGTGCCACCTGTAAAGGTGTCACTAAATCAAACCCCTGTCCAATGGCAGAGATGACAGTTTCACCTTTATACCAAGGCTGATTAAAACGTTTTCTTTTCCATGCTTTATCTGGAATGACGCCGGCATATTCTTTAGGTAAATCGACACCTGTTTTAACCCCCAAACCAAAAGTACGAAGGTTTTTTGCCATAGCATCAATACCCACTTTCAGACTCTTGTTATAAAAGTAAACATCACAAGACTCACGTATAGCACGTCTAAGCCCTACTGTTCCATGTCCCCAACGTGACCAACATCTAAATTTATGTTTACCAGAACCTAGTGTAATAAAGCCAACACAATGTTCTGAAGTATCTAAAACAGAGGGTTGTGCCTTAGAAAATGCCAAAGCCATCCCCATCTTTATACTTGACCCAGGAGGATAGGTACCATGAATAAATTTATTGGTAAATGGATGTGCCAAGTCAGACTGCAAAGCTTTCCAGTCTTTAGAACTGATACTCCCAACAAATAGATTGGGGTCATAAGAAGGGTATGAAACGGCAGAAAGAATCTCTCCATTGGTACGCATCACTATCGCAACACCAGTATGTTCTCCAAAACGATCATATATCATCTTCTGCAGGTCAATATCAATATTCAAGGTAATATTTTTATTGTCTTTAGGCTCTTCTTTTTCTAAAATTTCAATAGCTTTATTTGTTGCTGTTACTTTATAGATTTTATATCCAAGTTCACCCTCTAAAACTTTATTATAATAGCGTTCTAAGCCACTCTTACCTACTTTACCTACTTCATCAACCACAGGATCTTTTTTGTTCTCTTTTTTATTGGAGCGTCCAGTATACCCTACAATATGTGCAGAAAATTTACCATAAGGGTAATAACGTTTAGTCTCTGCTTCAATTTTTAAATTAGGTACTAAAGAAAGCTTAGGATAGGCGCCCATCATATCAGCATAGTGTATAAAGTCTACCACTTTAATATACGTATGATTATAGGGTGAGTTATGCTTTTTATAGACTTTAAGCATCACTGTTTTATTGAGGTCTGGAAATGTCTCAATGAGTTTATCTATCACTTTGTCAAGTTGTTCACTCTTGCTTTTTAGGTGAGGGGCAATAGAGACAGAAAAACCTATTTGATTCATTGCAAGTAATTTACCATTTGCATCGAAAATCTCACCACGTACAGGCTTGATAAACTGTTTTCTTTCTATATTTTCTTTCGCCAAGCCCTCATAATAAAAATTGGACTTGATGCTTACATGATATAAACGGGTAATCATCACAGCCCAAAATGCAAAGAAGACAAGCAGTATAAACTTATATCTCATAGAAGTACCACAACCAACATATCAACAACTAAAGAGTAGAGTAATATCACATCTAATACAATACTTTGTGTTTGAAAAACAAAATCAAAAGCAAACAATGCACCTAGGTAAAAAAGATCTAAAATGACCACAGAGATAATAGCTTTACAAAAATTACAACGTCTAAAGTGTCTCAGATAAGGATAGACTGTAATATAAAAGATAAAAGATGAAATAATCGTAAGAAACAAAGACAACGAGAGGTTCACTTCTAAATTCACAAGATATACTGCTGCAAAGAAAATAAATCTAGGTTTTTGTTTTTCTAACCCTTCAACAAGTAGATAAGACGCAGCACCGATAAAAAGAGGTAAAAAAACATAAATAGAAATAAGCATAGGATAAAAAAGAATAAAAAAGACAACTAGCATTAAAAAAAGTGCTTTATATTCTACCTTTGCAGTTTTCTCCATATCCGAACTCTTAGAGTGTCAATTTATAGACGAGTGCTACTTCATTACAGACAGGGAAATGAATACACTTGATACAATCTGCCCAAATCTTATGTTCAGGGATGACCTCTTTATTTATTTCTTTGAAATTCAATTTTTCAAAAAACTGGGGCAAATAGGTTAAAACAAGTACATCTTCTTCTACACCAAGTGTTTTTGCTTCTTCAAGCGTAAACTCTACCATACGTTTTCCTATACTCTGTCCACGATATGCTTCATCAACAATAAGACTACGTATTTCAGCTAAACGTTTAGAGTGTATATATAATGCCGTATAACCTACAAGTTTTCCATCATCTTTTGCTAAGACATAAGAGCGAATATTTGTTGCAACTTCATCTTCACTACGGTTAAGGATAATCCCATCTTTGACTTCTCCTGTTACCAATGCCTGCATCGCAGGGATGTCATTCAACTTAGCCTTGACAAGCTCTATCATACTTTGTCTTCTTCTTGCTTCTTAGGTGAATCATCTATAGCAAAAATAGTTTGTAAAATATTTTGATGTACCCTGTCATGTCCATTTTTTTTGAGGTTAGACAAAGTAATAGACCCTGGAAATTCACGTTTGAGTTTGTTACGCTCTTTTTGATTGAGTTTATCTATCTTAGTAAAGACAGTTAAATACTTCTGATCAGGACGTATAAACTCTGAGATATATGCTTCCACATCATCATCAATTTTGGCATGAGGATGACGTGCATCTCTAAGGTGTATAAAAAGACGAATAGGGACACGATGCTGAATAAACTCAACCAAATTCTTCTGCCATACCTCTTTGAGTGATTTGGAGACTTTTGCATATCCAAACCCTGGTAAATCTACAAAACGTACAGGATAACTTTGTTCATTGTACAGATAGCTCGTTTCAAAAAAGTTTATAAGCTGTGTTTTACCAGGAGTAGCCGATGATTTTGCTAGATTTTTCCTCTGCGTTAGTCCATTTAAAGTAGAGCTCTTTCCTACATTTGAACGTCCAAGAAACACAACTTCACTCATATCTTCAGGCAAAGAGTCAGCAATACTTTGTGCCGATTTTATAAAATTGGCTTCTACTATACGTGGTATCATTATTTCTTTTCCGAATCAAAAGTAAATACCACAGGAGCTCGTTTTTTACCTTTTTCTTTTGGTTTACTTTTCACCTGGCTATTGCCTGTCAGCATATCCACGGTAATTTCATCTCCTTTTGCGCTACGATGATTAATTTTATCATTCACTTTGGCTTTACCAATAAGGACATAAAGAGATTTGAGGGGATAGTACTTTACACGATTTGAACTTCCTATGTAATGCCCCTTTTCATTTTGAAATTCAAAGGTAACTTTTCCAATAGCTTCATACATTTTTGCTTGATTTGTTTCATTAAGATGTACAATAATTTCATCTGCATGAATCCAATCTTTAAGTTGTTTTACTTTTGCATTACCAATAAAATGTACCTCTTTTTTCATATCAATAGCATTCATTGAGTCAGAGGTAACTTCGACTTTTTGGGCAAAAAGTACTTGGGTAGAGAAGAAAATGAGTAAGAGATTAAAAAGTTTCAATATGGAGCCTTATATATGATTTTATTGTTGATATTATAGCAATAGTTTACTTTTCTATCGTATAAACAGTCGCATCTATCATCGTACCATATACTTCTTTTTTTTGTGTATCGTATCGTAAAGTATCTCCACGAATAATATTTTTATCTCTTCTAGCAACAAAGGGTGCTGTAATATTTAAAATTTCACTCTTTTGATTATACTCAGCTTGTTCAGTTTCATAAGTATAACCATCTGTCTGGTCTAAAACCACATCACCTTCAAGATAAATATTTTCACCCATATAGGTTGCTTTATCTGCAACTAAAGACTCTATAGTCTCCGTTTGATATACCAAATCATGAATGGTTAAAACATCATTGTCTCTTACACCATACGTGCCATAGGCCCGACCCTGAAGTTTCTTGGTATCTACCTCAGTAAATGTTGTATAAGTAAACTCTAACTCTTTTGTAATGGGTTTCACTTTACTGGCAGCATCATTCAATTTTAAAGTTAAGGAAGCAACCACAATGGCAACAATAGCGATAGTTAAGACAAATTCTATTCTTACTGCCATAAATCCAGATACTTCTCTTCCAAACCTTCTTGTACAATGAGTTTTTCAATCATCTCTCTCACTGCACCGTCACCACCTTTTTTACTTAATATCACTGTTGCAATTTTATCGACATAGGCACTTGCATCTCTAGGTACAAAAGATATTTTGGCCGCTTTGAGCATCTGCAAATCATTTAGGTCATCTCCTATAGCTGCTACATTATCCATAGTCAAATCAAGATTTTCAAGAAGTTTTTCAAGTACCTCTCTTTTGTTATGTACCCCTTGGTAAAAATGCTCTATATGTAATTCTTTTGCACGTCGGGCAACAATTTCAGAGCTTCTTCCTGTTATGATAGCCACTTGTTTACCAAGCTTTCTCCATGATGCAATGGCCAAACCATCTTTGACATTAAACGACTTAATTTCATCACCCTTCTCACTGTATGTGATACGAGAGTCTGTCATGGTACCATCTACATCCAATACAACAAGTTCTATACTCACAGGACACCTTTGGTACTTGGTATACCTGCATTTTCATTGACAGTTACCGCACGTCTAAGGGCTACTGCCAGGGCCTTAAATGCACCCTCAATGATGTGATGCTTATTTTTACCACGATTATAGATAAGATGTAAAGTAAGTGGTAAATTGAAAGCAAAAGCTTTAAAAAACTCTTCGACTAATTCGACATCAAAGTCTCCAACTTTCCCACCAATAGGAAGTTCAAAGACAAGATAACCTCTATTTGAAAGGTCAATATCACAAGTAATACTAGCTTCATCCATGACAACCGTTGCATTACCAAAGCGTTCTATACTTTGCACAGGATAGATAGCTTTTCTAAGTGCCTGTCCTATCACAATACCTACATCTTCAACTGTATGGTGATCATCAATATGTGTATCACCTGTACATGTCACTTCCATATCTATATGTGCATGTTTAGTAAATGCTTCAAGCATATGATCGTAAAATCCCACACCTGTATTGATGTTTGCCTTACCTGTACCATACAGATTTAACTTCATAGTGATTTGGGTCTCTTTTGTTTCTCTTGTTACTTCTATCATTTTATTTCCTCATCTCTAATTACGTATTATAAAGGCACCTGCTAGATTGTTATTGTTTTTAAAGTCACGTGCTTCCTGTTCTGAACCAAAGCCCATAAGCCATACTCTATAAAGTGGTTCTCCTCCCACATCAAAACGTTTAATAATAGGATTATAATGCACATAACGCCCAGAGTAGTTACGTTTTATTGTCTGTGCACCTGCATAACGTCTAAATGCACCTACCTGAACACCAAAATTCGAAAGTACCACACGGGTTTGTGTATGTGTTTTTTGAGCTTTAGCTATTCTTCCTGAAGGCTCTATCTTTCCTGCAAAACCAAGGACTTCCACTGAGACTTTCGCTATACCCATTCGGTCTAAACCAAGTTCTTTACCCGCAACATAAGAACAGTCTATAATACGACCTCTCACAAAAGGACCTCTGTCATTGATACGCACAATCGTACTCTTTCCATTTTGTAAGTTGCGTACTTTGACCATCGTATCCATAGGCCATGTTTTATGTGCCGCTGTACGTGCATGCATGTTATATACTTCTCCATTACTGGTATGTTTGCCATGAAAATTTGGTCCATACCATGAAGAGATACCCTTCATAACTTGCCCTACCTCTACATAGGTAGGATGATACCGTTTACCCATTACCTTATAAGAGCGCATGGTAGCACGCTGTCTGGAGGCACTTGTGTATTTCGTTGCACTTGGATTTCTTATCTGTGGACGCTTTTGAGAACACCCCGACATAAATAGACTAAGAATAAAGAAAACACATAAAAATACAAAGGATAGTGTTTTTTGCATGATACCTCTACTTTAGATTTAACTTAAGTTAAATTATCTCTTTATTTCTCTTTATCTTCGCTTTACACAGTTACTATACAATGCTTACTAATCATACGTTTTAATGTCTCAATATCTAAAGGTTTTGTTGCATAATCATCCATTCCTTCAGACAGATAACGCTCTTTATCTCCTAGGCCTACATTTGCAGTAAGTGCAATAATAGGAGTATGTGCTAAACCATTTTCTCTCTCATAGGCAAGTATTTTTTGTGTGGACTCTACACCATCTAAAATAGGCATTTGAATATCCATAAAAATGATATCATAACTCTCTTCTTTATACTTATCAAATGCTTCTTGTCCATTTTCAGTTAACGTTACACTTAATCCAATTTTTTCTAAAATAATTTTAATTAGTTTTCTATTAATCATATTATCATCTGCAACCAAAGCATTCAATCCTTGAATAGAATCAAGATTTTCAAGTTTTTTAACTTTTTTCTGTGGGACAGGTAGTTCTCGTTTAATATCATTTAAGATACGTACTGACTTATGCAAAGTAATAGGTGTATATATCACATCAGTAAAGCGATGTTCTTCTGGATTAACACGTGAGTGTAACGTACCGTTAGTCAAAAGAACCGATTTACAATCTATAGATGCACATTGTTCTAACTCACCAGACAATCTTGCATAATGATGATCAAATATCATAATATCCGGCAATTCAACCCAGACATCATCTTCAAAAAGCTCTTCATAATAGTAGATTTTAAACTTAGCACCAAGATGACGTAGGTAAATCTCTAAATTAGTGTCTAATTGACGTTTGATACTCTTTACAGGTAATGCCAATCCCACCGTCACATCTTCAAAATGTGGATAAGGTTTCAATACTTTTTCTTTATCTTTTTTCAACGTAAGCGTAAAGAAAAATGTTGCGCCTTTATTGACACTACTTTTGACTTCAAGTTTACCACCCATTAACTCAACCATTTTTCTCGAAATATTCAATCCAAGCCCTGTACCACCAAAATTTTTACCTGTTGATGTTGTAGCTTGTGAATACGGATTAAAAATCTTTTCAATCTGCTCTTCGGAGAGCCCAATACCATTATCATGCACTGCAAATTTAATTTTTGCTTCATTGTCATCATTATAGATATTTTGTACAAAAATATTTATTTTTCCATATGGGTTCGTAAATTTTACTGCATTCCCTACAAGGTTAGTGAGTATTTGAGAAATTTTCGTAGCATCACCTAGGAAGTAATGAGATAAGAACGGATCTATAAACAGAGCTAATTCAATATCTTTTTGATCAGTTTGATATGTAAACACAGAAACAGTAGACTCTACGGTATTAAATATATCAAAAGAGATATTCTCAATCTCCATTTTATCTGCATTGATTTTTGATAATTCTAAGATGTCATTCACAATAGCGATAAGATTATGAGATGAACCTTCAATGAGTGATAAAAACTCCTCCTGATCTGGGGTAGAACCCATATCTCTTAAAAGTTTTGAAAACCCAATAATCCCATTCAATGGAGTACGGATTTCATGGGACAGTGTTGCAAGAAAATCACTTTTTGAAGTTGCAGTTCCATTTGCCTGTTTCACTTTTTCATTCAAAAGCTGAAAACTACTAAAAATATACGCATAGGTATCTTCTTTACTCTCTATCTTATCAAGCATTTGATGCATTACTTCAGACTCTCTTGGTGTATATGGGGAAAGTGTGGCAATTTTATTGAGTACTCCCAACAATGATTTATTTTCACTATTTTCTTTTTTAACCTGTTTATAGAGCATGATTAACGCAAAGATAGAGACAACACTCATCATCAAAGCAATGATAAACTCCCAAAAGGCATCTTCCATCTGTACTTTATTAATAGAATAGAGTGCATTCTTCACACTCTTTTTCATTCTATCCAAAGCATGTGACTTCCCTTCTAAAGCATTAATCCAATCAAGGTATTGCACTTTAGGATCCATATTATCCGTAAGAACCGTAATTCTCATGTCATCAATCTTAGATAGTATTTTATATAAAATTTCACTTGTAGCTATTGTCTCTAATTTACTACCTACTTCTCCTAAGTTCTCATAATGTATACCCGATAAAGAAGATGCATCAACAATTTTATCCCAATAGATTACATTAAGTGTAGAAACTGGAATATGCTTTGATACATAATAAGTCACTAAAAATTTTCTAACTCCGTAGCATAATGTCTGTCTGACAGTCCTATATATGTGGATAAAAGATTTTTAATATCTGTAGCTGTTATTTCAGGATTTATATTTTTAACAAACTGGTATCCACTTGAATGTATTTCCTTTTGACCAAGAAATGCCTCAAAATCTTCTATCTTTTTTTTACTACTCTTCTCTTTGAGTCTCTCTATATGAGAGATAAAAGGTTTTATATTGTCACTGGCATGATCTAACATTTTTTTCAATGATTTTGTTGTCTCAATTCTTTCTTTACAAATATTTAATATTTTAGTGTTTCTCTGCCCTACAAGTTTGGTACAGAGTATTTCATGAAGTACTGAAATTTCATATTTATCTAATAATTCTGTATCATTTAAAATATATTGAACTCTTTTGTTTTCTTGATACCTTTTCCATGATTTATCAGAAAAGTAGAATCCCAATACCAATAAAATAAGTAAGGGTATACTGATAATAATTATATATAATAGTTTTATTTTTAACACAATTCTCCCTTGTCGTTTATAATTTTAACATAATAATTCTAATGAGCCTGTTTTTCAAACATTTTTTCTGTAACTGGTATTACCAATAAACTATTTACAAGCAAATAAGGTTCATCCAAATGATTTGCCATCCGTATTTCATCTGTATTGGCTTCATATTTTCTTGCAATACTTTCTAAAGTCTCACCTAGTTTTACACTATGTGTAACCATATGTGATTTTGTTTGTTCATGATTTACTTGAGGGGACTCATCAGAAGGGTCATAACGTAAATAAAAAGCATAAATCTTTTCTATAGGAATGGTAAGTGTATAAAAAGGTTTATCTCTTGGTATTTTTCCATTGATATAAGCCCTATTTAGATTCAGAAGAGATCTTGCATCCATTTTGATTAATTTCGCAATCGTTTTTATAGATGTACCACTGTCTACTTCTACTTGAATAGATCCATTTTCACTCTCTATCGTATCATCCAACCCAATGGCACTACTCTCACCTATCATTGCTACAAGCAAGATTTTTTTGATGTAATCTCTGGTCTCTTTAGGTAGATAATGCAAATGACTATTAGTCAAAATACTGAGTTCATCACTACCAGCTTGTTGTATAGCTTTACGCACACGCCCTTCACCACAATTATATGCCATAGCTGCTAAATACCACTTACCAAACTCTTTATGAAGTTTGTTTAGGTACTTAATCGCAGCAGTAGTAGCACTTATTGCATCGCAACGTTCATCATAGCTGTTACATACTGTAAGATCATAGTGTTTAGCCGTTGCCGGCATAAACTGCCATAACCCTACAGCCTTTTTAGGTGATACAATGTTGGTTGAAAAGCCTGATTCAATCATAGAGAGATAGAGAAACGGATCACTTACACCCTCTTCTAGTAATTGCCCCTGAATCATAGGTAGAAGTTCTTCGCCACGAAGTAAAGAACGTTTATAAAATCCGTTCAGTTGCTTCTCATGGGTTTTCACAAAATAGATAAAATCATCATCATAAAGGTAAGATTCATCTACATCAAACTCATGAAACACATAGGAGTAACTCGGATACTTGCTCTCCAGTGCAGAAGCCTGAAGCATATATGTAAATACTATAGTAAAAAGGCACAGTCTAGACAATAGTTTCATCACAATATCTTAAATCCCAAAAAGTCTTTGAGCATTTTTTGTACTTAACTCTGCCACTTCACTACTGCTATAGTCTGAGAGTTCACTCATCTTATCTGCAACTAACGTAGTATAACTGGGTTCATTTTTTTCACCTCTGTGAGGATGTGGTGTCAAATAAGGTGCATCTGTTTCGATAAGTAGTTTGTCATCTGGAATTTTAGAATAAACATTAATAAGTTTACGTGCATTCTTAAAAGTCAATACCCCTCCAATACCATAATAAAAGTTTTTCTTTGCAAGCTTCAGTAATGATTCATCAGCATTATAACAATGGAGCACCCCACCCTCAACTCCAGCATACTGATCTAAAAGTGCCAAACAGTCAGCACTTGATTCACGTACATGCACAATAAGTGGTTTTTTTAGTTCTTTAGCCCAAAGTATCTGGTCAATAAATACCTCTTTTTGCACTCTTTTCTCTTCTTCTATAGCTTCTTGTGTCTCTGGTAAACGAAAATAATCAAGTCCACACTCTCCTATAGCTACACATTTAGGATGACCTACATATTTTTCAAGATAACTTTTATCATAATTTTTAGCATCATAGGGGTGAACACCAACTGCAAAATATATACTGTCATATTTTTCAGATAGTTCTACTGCCCTTTTCAATGTTTTAGGGTCAGCACCTGGTATAATAAATTTTTCTACTCCACTATTTTTAGCATTAAGGAGCACATCATCAATATCATCTATATATCTTTCATCATCTAGGTGACAATGTGTATCTATAATCATTTTTTACCCAATTTTTAACGTAATTATAGCAAAAATAATAAAACCCATACATCCTAATATAATCTTAAATAAGATATAGTTTGAGTAAGCTTACATTTTTAGGGGAAGATTATTATGCTTGGATTTATTTTATTATCTATTTTTATACTTATTGTGATAACCATTGTTGTTAGTGAAATACGAAATGAGAGAAACTATCAAAAAAATCGACGTCAAAAGAACAAACAAAATAAAAGAGAAGACAAAGCGCCAACAGCTCAGACGCAAAGAAAAAAAGTAACTAAAAAACCTATTCAAAAAAAACCAACTCAAGAAAACAAGCAACCAAATAAAAAGAAACTACCTACCTGTAACTACCCATTATTTACACATGAACGTCTTATAGAAATGGGGCTTTCAGCTGAAGAAGCAAAAGAATTTGTTCAAGAACTCATTCCTCAACTTGAGATACAAATCCCTCTAATAGAAGAAGCCTTTAAAAAAGAAGATTTTCATCAAATGGAACGTCTGACACACAATATAAAAGGTTCAGCAACAAACCTTGGTACAGGCGGTATTTCAGATTTACTTGTTGAATGTAATACTTACTTGAAAACAGGTACCGATAGTGATATTACGAAAGTCTATCTGGACTCATTAAAACACTACACCCAAACACTTAAAGAACAATACACCTAAGCCCGTAACTTCTTGGCAAACTCCACCGCCTCATTCGTAGGGTTTTCTCCTGCGATAATACGTGAAATTTCATGAATTCTACCCTCGTTACTCAATTCAATCACCTGACTTTTTTGTGTATCTTTTGTTACCACGATATGTTGATCTGCCTGAGCTGAAAGGTGTGGTTGATGGGAGATAGCAAAAACCTGATATACCGTTGAAAGCTTTGTAATCATCTGTGCAATGGCAATGGACTCATCACCACTTACGTTTGCGTCTATCTCATCAAGTATCAAAACACCTTCATTTTTATTTTCTTGAATAGTTGAAGCCATAAGTGCCAGACGTACACGGTTAAACTCCCCACCACTTAATGTCGTGGTGGTAGAGCCTCCTAACATAACATCTAGAACATCAGCACCATTACCCTCTAAAGATTTTGATACAAAGGTAAAGCTGAGTGCAGGCAGTTTAAGTGTTTTTAAATATCCTTCTAACACTTTTTCTAACGCTTTTGCTTCTTTTTTACGATGGGTTGAGAGCTGTCTTGCCAAGGTAGAGAGCTCCATATACTCCATACTCAAAAAAGACTCCAACATACTTTTATCTTGCTCAATATTTTTATAACCCGCCAACTCTTTTTGCTTCATCTCTTTATATACCAAGGCCTCTTCTATAGAACCATATCTCTGTTGCAGTGCTGTGATATCTGAGAGTCTATCGAGTATCTCTTCGACATCCATCTCTTCGAGTTCACTTGCTAGGTGTTCAGTCTCTTCAAAGTCTGCACGTACTTGATTCATCGCATCGATGAAAACTGAGGCATCTTTATCTAAAAGTCTATAGACCTCTTCTACTGCAGATTCAGCAGAAAATATATCCATAGCCGTTGAAAGTGATGCCTTGATTTTATCTATGCGAGAGAGCTGTTTTTTTACCTGCATAAGCGCTTCATCTTCCCCAATCTGAGGATTGATTTTCTCTATTTTTTCTACTTCATAGGTGGCAAATTCTATAAGCTCTGCAAGTTTTGCCTCATCTTCTTTTATTTTGGCAAGTTCCTGTGTTTTATCTTTATAGTTTTGGTAACGTTTTTTATACTCTTTTAAAAGTTTTTTGAAACTCTTATCTTTTGCCAAGAGTGAAGTGTCCAACATTGATATCAGTGTTTCAGATTCAAAACCACTTTTATCACGTACAGACAGATACTGCACATAAGGCATAAACATCTCATGCAATGCCTTTTTTGAGATATTTTGCCCATCTATTAAGTACCGAAGTTTCTCTTTTTTCAGTGTTTTAACTGTCAATTCATCTTCAAGTTCAAAATTTTCACTTATCAGTTTTGTAGGCTTATGCAGTGTCACTTCACAAAGTTTCGCTGCACCTTGTGTGCTATACCCAAAACTTGAAAGTATGGCAGACATAAGTACAGACTTACCCGCACCACTTGGCCCTGTAAAAACAACCAGCCCTTTGTGAAATTCCAGTTCTACTTCGTCAAAAGTGACGAGTTCACGTAGATACAAACGCTCAATCAATGTTCATCACCCCATGAAAGTTTATCTCTAAGCACGGAGAAGTAGTTACGTTCTTTTCTATGTAAAAGCTTTGCTCCACGCTTTGCTCCCATGATGACCAGAGTATCTTCAGGTGTCATCTCATAATCATCTTGTCCATCTATCACCGCAATAATTCGTTCTTCAGGAGATGAAAGCTCAATAGTAAAATCTGCAGGTACAACCAATGGTCGTTGCGTTAAAGAGTGCGCCATAATCGGTGTCATGATAAGTGCTTGCGTCAAAGGGTACATAACCGGACCACCCGAAGCAAGGTTGTATGCCGTAGAACCTGTAGGCGTTGCGATAATGAGTCCATCGCCTTTATAGGTATTGAACCGCTCACCATCAATAGATGCATAAATCGTTGCCATTTTAGAGACTACAGGACGGGTAATTACTACATCGTTAAAGGCAAAAAACAACTCTTTTTTACCATCTTTTCTCTGTAGATACCCCTCAATCATCATACGCTCATCGATACGATACTCTTCAGAAGTAAGTTGCTCTAGAAACTGCTCCACATCATCGATAGTCACATCAGCTAAAAAGCCTAAGTTCCCTGCATTGATGCCCACAACAGGTTTATTGTAACTGTGTGAACGTCGCACGAGAGAGAGTAAAGTACCATCTCCCCCCAAAGAGACAAGAAAATCAGACTTTTCACACATCTGAGCAAAAGGTATCCCTTTTAAACCTATCATCTCTGCAGAACGCTCTGCCAAAAGCACAGCAATCCCCTTAGCCTCAAACTGAGACCTAATACGTTCATACAATGTTCTAATATCAGGATCATTTGGTTTTAAAATAAACCCTGCAGTTTTAATCTGTTCTAACTTTTGATTACTCATAGCGTTCCTATTCTTCCTAGAATATAATTGATGATAGATTAGCATATTATCGCTTTGAAGGTGAAAAATGTTGCAAATTGTCATATTTTTTACCCTTAAACTAGATTTAGCTATAATCGCGTCAATTTAATTTTAGGAACACGTACTATGAGAACACATTATTGTGCAGAAGTAAACGAAGAACATATCGGACAAGAAATCACCGTAGCAGGTTGGGTAGCAAGCCGTAGAGATCATGGTGGACTTATCTTCATCGACCTTAGAGACAAAGATGAAGTCATTCAACTTGTTTGTGACCCTGCAGACAATGCAGAGGCTCATAAGCTTGCAGAAGAAGTAAGAGACCAGTTTGTATTGGTCGCTACAGGTAAAATGAGAGCCAGAGGTGAGGGACTTGAAAACCCTAAACTTAAAACAGGTAAAGTTGAAATGGTTGTAGACAAACTAGTTATCGAAAACCGTTCTAAACCTATGCCTTTTGAGCTTAACGATAAAAAGGTAAATGAAGAGATAAAACTCAAATATCGCTATCTGGAACTTCGTACTCAAAAATCTTATGACATTTTCAAACTCCGTTCAAAAGCGACTATTGCGGCACGTAATGCACTCGATGAGCTGGATTTCCTAGAAGTAGAAACACCAATTATCACCAAATCTACTCCAGAGGGTGCGAGAGACTACCTTGTACCAAGCCGTGTACACAATGGTGAGTTCTATGCGCTACCACAGTCTCCACAGCTTTTCAAACAACTTTTGATGGTAGGTGGTTTTGACCGTTATTTCCAAATAGCAAAATGTTTCCGGGATGAAGACTTAAGAGCAGACAGACAACCCGAATTTACCCAAATAGATGTTGAGATGTCTTTTTGTGACCAAGAAGACGTGATTACAGTAGCAGAGAAACTCATCCATAATATTTTTGATAAATGTGGATATGAGATTCCTACTAAATTTACCCGTATGGCATATACAGATGCTATGGAAAAATATGGTTCAGACAAGCCAGATATGCGTTATGACCTAGCAATGGTAGATGTGATAGACATCTTTGCACGTTGTGACAATGAAATTTTCTCTAACATCGCCAAAGATACTAAAGGTAACCGTATTAAAGCGCTTAAAGTACCAAAAGGTGACGAAATATTTTCAAAACGTCAAATGAAAGGTTTTGAAGACTATGTACGTAAATTTGGTGCATCAGGACTTGGTTACTTCCAGATGAAAGAAGATGGTCTTAAAGGTCCTCTAACCAAATTCTTCACCGATGAAGATATTCAAGCGATTGTAGAGAGATGTGAACTTGAAGTTGGAGATGCAGTATTCTTCGGTGCAGGAGACAAAAAACTTGTACTTGATTATATGGGACGTTTCCGTATCTACCTTGCAGAAATTATGGATATTATTCCTCAAGATGTTTTTGAATTCCTATGGGTTATGGACTTCCCTATGTTTGAAGTAGAAGATGGTAAAACAAAAGCAATGCACCATGCCTTTACTATGCCTGAACTAGATGAAAATGGTAAGATAGCTTATGATGATATAGAAAACTTAAAATCTGTCGCCTATGACATCGTACTTAACGGTACAGAACTTGGTGGTGGGTCTATCCGTATTCATAAAGAAGATCTACAAAAAGAGATTTTCAAACTTATGGGTATTTCAGATGAAGAAGCTGAAGAGAAATTTGGATTCTTGCTTGAAGCATTCAAATATGGTGCACCACCACACGGAGGATTTGCACTGGGTCTTGACAGACTTATCATGCTTATGACAGAAACAGACAGTATTAGAGAAGTTATCGCTTTCCCTAAAACACAAAAAGCACAATGTCTTCTTACCCATGCACCAAGTCCGGTAGAAGATGAACAACTTAAAGAGCTTAGCCTTCGTATTAGAAAAGCCGCTCCAACAGCATAAATAAAAGCCGTTTTATAAAAGATAACTGAAACCGCAGAAAAAAGTGAGATAAACATAGGAATTTCGTTTCCTTTTTGAAGTACTCTGATTGAAGAGTACTTTGAAGATGAAATATTCATCTAAAACAATAATAGAAGTATTGGCTTGTTTGTGTGCCAATATGAGAGATTGTTGTAAGTTCTTTAACAATTTATTGTCAATGACATTAAAAATCCAAAGGGATTATTGATTGG
>VCAW01000052.1 GCA_013607775.1 Campylobacterota bacterium
ATAAATAATTTCATTAAATTCATTATTTTGTTTTAATTTATTATTTTTAAACTCATCTATTTTCTTTTTAAGTGATGAAAATTTTGGATGATTTTCAATTTCATCTGCCCTGCCATATATATTTATGGCTTTAGAAATAATCATTTCAAAACCCTTATTATAATAAAAGTGATTATTTAATAAAGCAATTAGGTTATTCATTTTATAACCAATTACTTTATTTAGTTTTAATGAAAAAATTACTTGAATTATTCTCATTAATTTAGAATCATATTTTGGATAACTATCTACTATTTTTTGAATTTCATCACGAACTTCATCATTAAAAGATATTTCTCCTTTTTTACTGTGATTCAAAATTTTTAATTTAATTTTATCTATTTGTGGATCTTTATAATAAAGTTCTTTTCTTGTATGACAAAAAGTTAAATCATCAAATGTAACAATTTTCTCACTTTTCTTAACTTCAAAACTATGATTAGTCTCATCATATATTACTTCATTATAGTAACAATAGAAGTGAAGTTTTTTGAACTGTCTTGATATTTCTTTTGTTTCTTCTGTAATAACATAAGCATTTTCATTACTATTCCAGAAAATCATTTTATCTGATTCTTTAAAGTCTTTTTTTTCTAAATTATAAAAGAACCACATTAAATATATTCCATCTTTTTTATAAAAATCTTCTCTACTAAAAAAATCAATATGCAATTGATAGCTAAGTTGAATTTCAAAAGCTATTTTTGTATCTTTATAATCCGCTTGAATATCAGGTTTTTTTCTTTTTCTTATTCCATTATAATATTTCTGTGTATTAGAAAAAATATATTCTTCTGATTTAACATTTTGAAACCTTGATTCAGTCTTTAACAAATTTGTTATAAAATTATTTCTCTTCATGTATAGAGCCTTCGCCATAATATATATTACTTCTAGCTCCATATTTATTCACAGCAGATGTATCAAAATTGTCACACTTTATTTCAAGATTATTAGTTTTATAATGAGACATAAACCGTAAACCAGTTTTGGAATTCTTTTTATCAAAAATTGGTTTTTTGCACTTATTGCAAAGAACTAATCCATCCTTACATTTTCTTTTAAATTCTTTAAACAATTCTTCTTCACTAAGTTCTGCAAGATACTGTTTGGCATTATATGTATCTTGAGTATCTACAAAGTAGATCAATCCTTCATTCATACTAAACAGCCTTCAACCTAACCCCAAATGCATCCAAAACCTTCACAATAGTCTCAAATTTAGGCTTTGTACCCTCTTGAAACGTTTTATAGAGGCTCTCTCTACCTAAGCCTGTTTTTTTGGCTATCTCTGTCATGCCTTTTGCTCTTGCTATGTGTCCAAGGGCTACAAGGAGTTCGTTAGTGTCACCATCTGCAAGGACTTGCGAGAGGTACTCGCTTATGGCTTCTTTGCTATCAAGATAATCAGCTATATCAAAATCGGTCAATGTTTTATTTTTCATATTTTAGCTCCTCTAGCAGTGCTTTAGCTTTGTTTATATCTTTGGTTTGGGTTGATTTATATCCACCAATTAATAGAATTATCAACTTCTCTTCATACTTTGTAAAATAGACCCTATACCCAGGACCAACTTTTATCCTTAGTTCAGAGACATTAGCACCTATAGATTTAACATCTCCAAAATTACCCTGAGACATTCTCTCTATACGCCTAGCTATGGCTATCTTCCCTCGTAGGTCTTTAAGTGAGCCCATCCATGTATCAAAGTAAATACTTTTTTTCACTTTATACATCATAAGTGTATCCTAAAAGATACATACTTGTCAAGGTTTCTTTTTTGCATATATTTTCCTAGTTTTATATCGTTAGGAAATCATAACTTACTTTTATGGATTAGATTAAAAATATGGCAAATTGACATACTTTTAGCTAAAATAAACAAGATATATAAAACGAGAAGAATATGACCCAATAAGAGAAACAAACATTCAAAAAAATCATAGACCAACAGATACAAGAACTAAGTGCTGAGATAGCCGCCATCAAAAAAGCGCTTTACCCAGAACGTGGAGAAGGACCTTCTGACAAAGTAGCACACCTCAACTTCAAGCTTGACCAGAGTATACATATACAACGCCATGAAGAAGCTACCAAACGCCTCAACAGACTCAAACATGCCTACCTCAAGGTAGATACATCAGAATATGGGGTTTGTCAAGAATGTGAAGAGGAGATTTCACTAGAGAGGCTGAGGCTCATGCCTGAGTCTGTGTATTGTGTTGCATGTATGAATGAGTTGGGGTTGTAGTCGAGTGACTACTACCCTTCTTTCCCATCTTTTCTAGGGATAAATTTTCCACAACCTTTGGCTTCTGTTCCACCAAAACTTTTAACTTCTCTTGCTGTTCCATTTTCCCAAATCACTGTTCTTTCACATTTTGGGGCATCAACACACACTTCGTTACTACATCCTACATCTTCAGGTACTGCCATTTTAAATCCTTATAATTAATATTTGTATAGATAATATCAAAATATCTTTAACAAATGATTATTAACTTTTAGTAAAAAGACTCATACCCCAATTACCGTGTCCTGTTTTGGTATCCAAAACCCAGCCTTCTTTTCCAAGCTCTTTGCCTATCATCCAGTTCATGCCAGCATGACCTACTAAAAGCACATCATCATACCCTTGGCTAAGTTCTTCTAGTCGTATGGCTGCCTTTTTGGCTTGTGCTTTTGAGGCTTTAAGAGAAGTCTCTTTTTTACCTAGTCCCAAAAGCAGCATAAGTCTAAGTATCACTAACCAACTTTTAGGCTTTAGTTTCACATAGGGTATGTTTACTTTAGGAATGATAGCTTCATTGAAAAGCTTATTTTGTTCATCTACCTCTACACCCAATATTTTAGCTGAGTCTATCGCACGTCTAAGAGTACTGCTCACCACCACATCTACTTTCTGCGCGAATGCTATAGTCTCAGTTGAAGGCATATTCTCATGTACAATGGATGCAGTGTCATACTCATCTACCCATTTTTGTAAAGAAAGAGAGTCTATCTTCTTAGCGTTATCTATATCAACTTTGGCATGGCGTATGAGGATGATTTGTTTCATTTATCTTCCCGAAAACTCAGTAGGCACTTCTAGCTCGTAAATAGCATCAGTGATACTCTCTACTTTCTCTTTAAAAATATCTTGTGCATCTCTCAAGCCTTTGTTATAGTGGTATCCACCTATTTCACTAGAAAAAAACTCCAACAAAAACTCAGCATCAAACTGCCCTATCTCTTGTGAAAGTTCATTTTCAAAATAGTTTTTTATTTTATCTACTAGCGTAGACTTTTCATCTTCTGTGAATGTGATTTGAGACATCTTTATCCTCCCTATATTTTAACCCAAAGCCTCACGCTTCTTCTTCGTCAAAGACTTATAGACAAGCTCATACGAATGGTCTATAAGTTCTCGAACGCTCTCATCATCCACATCTGTCTCTTCGAGCATCACTGTCTTCCAGTGCTTTTTGTTCATATGGTACCCTGCATTCAGACCCTCATAGATGCTACGAAGCTCCAATGCATAGATTGGGTCGCATTTTAGATTTACTCTTAGTGGATGTTTCTCAGATGTCAATGCAAACATCTTTTCAGCGATACGGTACACCCTAACCTCTTCATCAAAAGGATAATCAAATGTTGCACCTTGTTTACTTAACAGATAATTGTCTAGTTCTTCAAAAGTCATTACTCATCCTTCATCTCAATATCAGGAAAGTGACAAATCATCTCATCATAGGTATGATACTTTCTCAGAGTATCTATAATGACAGGCAATGGTTCAGAGAAGTTCTCAGACAAATCAAACTCATTTTCACCAAGGGCAAAAGCCAACTTCTCCATAGGTGGCATAAACTGCGCATCGACCCCCTCTTTATTGCCTCGTGCATCTACCCTATACCATCCAAACTCTTTGAGATATATCCAGTTGAGTCCATGCAGACAATAGATGTCAGGCTTATACTCAGAACATGACAAACGCTGATAAGCAAACCCTGTGGGTATGCCATTGGCACGCAAGAGAGCAGCAAGCAGAAATGCCTTGGCATAACACCAACCCGTTTTATGTTTGAGTACTTCAGAAGCTGTGGCTGTTGTGATGTTGTCTTTATGGTCACCTGAATGACGTATCTCATCTCGTACGTACTCGAAGCAGTTTTTTGCTATCTGCTCATCAGTCTTGCAACCTTTGGCTAAGTCTATAGCTAAGGTATGGACTTCTTTGTTTGAGAAATCTATAATTTTTGTTAATTGTAAGTATGCTTTCATATTTATAAACTTCATTTTTTATTTTTGTATATCTTAATTTCAAAAATGCTTTTTTATACTTTCATTATATCGGACATACCCTGACTTTTCATATAAGGCATATGGATTTTATAATTGTCTACATAAACATCTAGCCAAAGTGTTGTTGCATTAAAGGAGACCTCTAAAAATTGGTAATAATCACAATGCACTTTGCAAATATAAGATTGTGCAATTACTTTCCACACTTACCTACTGCACATTTATAACTCTGTACTGTATCATCAATAATAACAATATTTTTCACTTCATTGTATTTGTACAGCCGCAAGGCAAAGAATGTACCAATAAACAGAGCTATAAATACGATTAATATTAAAAACTTTTTCTTACCAAATTTTACCTTATTTTCTAGTTCACAAACCCCACCAGGACAGCTTTGTAACTTTATATTAAGTCTATGATAGAGTAAACATCCAAGACAAATACCAAATACTGACTCTAAAAATAACAAAACCAAACATACAAGACAAATACCCAATCGCCATAATGAAATGATGTCAAATACTATGTAGTAGGTCATAATGGCACCTAGTACCATACCAAGAGCCCATGCGAACTTCTTTGGTTTGGCTTAAACCCAGTCAGGTATTTGATTTGAGACTATAATCCCACCTAGTAGCATATAGGGTGCATACTTAGGGTTGATGAAAGTACGCATAAAGAACTCAAATATAAATGTAATGGTGAAGAGTTCTGCCCAAAGAAGTGTTCTTAGCGTAAACACAGAAAAAAGACTCAATAGTCCTAGTAAAAACATGATGCCTGCACTAGCACGTGCAT
>VCAW01000053.1 GCA_013607775.1 Campylobacterota bacterium
TTAATATCTTACTACTTTGCGGAGTGCCATATTTTTTTGAACTTATGCAGAAGACAAATTTTTTACACATAAGTGCCCATATATATAATTAAAACAGAGTTCTATTTATAGATTTTTGATATAATAATTCAATTATATCAATATAGGACACTTTATGCAAAAATTTGACAAATCCAAGAGTACTTCATGTATCTCACACTCTCTAGCCATTTTACTGATACCATTTCTCTTCTTATTAGGCTTGATACTTGCGTATGTAGGTCTTTACCCTCTTAAAGTAGAGTTACATACCTTGGGTATTGTTACGTTTATCTTTGTGGTTTTTGCCTTTTTTGTAAAACACAATGCCAACTATGCCGTGTGTCATATGAAGGGTTCTTTTTTCCGTATGGAGGAGGACTTACAAGCAGCACTTCGTTCCAATGCCTTGACTATTATGGGTAAAACAAAATCTACGCTGCACGTGAACGATTTTATCGCAGAGTATTATCAAGATATACGCAATGACAATTTTGCGCGAGTGGCACCTTCTGTGTTCCCTATGCTTGGTATTTTGGGTACGTTTATTGCGATTGCCCTCTCTATGCCAGATTTTACAGCAAAAGATACAGGTGCGCTTGATCATGAGATTTCGTTACTTCTCTCAGGTATTGGTACTGCATTTTACGCATCTATCTACGGTATTATGCTTTCTCTTATTTGGACATACTTTGAAAAAAGAGGTATTGCTAAAGTTGATAAACAGATTTTTGACCTTGAAAAGCTTTATGGCAAACGTGTATGGAAAAAGTCTGAACTTATCAAGCATGAACACATGCAATCTGAACTTAAAGATCAGCAGATAGTCCAGACGCTTAAAGAGACGTTTAATATGGAGTTCATTAAAGAGTTGAATGACCAATATTTGAAAAACTTTACGACCATCATTAATGACACAACAAACAGTTTTACAAAACTGACTGTACATATGCAAGAGGCATCTTCAGAGTTACGTGACACACTTGAAAACCTTCATGGAAGAAAAGAGACAGCCAATGCAGTACAAACGATGGAAGAGAATATTGCAGGCTTTAATGAAAATGCAAAAAGCCTTCAAAAATCTATGGAGCGTTTCGATGGTTCTGTCGATCATACTTTTGAAAAGATAGATGAAGAGTTGGGACAAGCTGTAGAGAAACTTGCAACTTTTGCGCGCATCGTTTCTGAGCAAAATCAACTGATTTTGAAAAATATGGCTACTTTAAAACAGCAAGAAAAGTAAACTAGATGTTTAGAAAAGAGAACGCAAACGAAGAGAGTAACTTTTGGATATCTTATGCCGATTTGATGGCAGGGTTGCTTTTTGTTTTTATTTTGCTTATTGGAGCAATTGTTTCCAAGTCTATCATCCTGAAATCTGATTTACATAAGAAAGAAGCACGACTGGCTTCAATCTCAAAAAATTTAGAGCAGAAGGAAAAAAGACTTGAAGAAGTAAGAGATACATTGGCTAAAAGTCAAGCTTTATTGGGTGAAAAAGATTCATACCTCTCTCAAAACAAAGCACTTTTGGCACTCAAAGATTCCCAACTTACAGAGGATGAGCGTAAACTCAAAATGAAAGATGAGTATATTGCAAAGAATGAGCGTATTTTAAAACTCAAAATGGATGAGATAGAGAAACTGAACAAAATGTTAATAGATTCTAAAAACAGAGAAGCGCAGTTGAGCAATAAAATTGTGATTGTCCAAACCGTCCTTAATGAAAATAAAGATGATTTGAAAAAGACAAAAGAAGAGCTAGAGAAAGAGAAGAAAACACTTAAAGATTACGAAGGTAAAGTGCTGGTACTTTCAAACCAACTTACCGATGCAAAAGATGCTGTAAAGATCAAAGATGAAAAACTTCTTGCTGTACTCAATGCCATGGATGAGAAAAAAACAAAGTATGATGAACTTTTGTCAAAACTTCAAGCACAAAAAGCGAAGATAAAATCTCTTACAGGTATCAAGCTCAAGGTCGTTGCTGCACTGAAAGAAGCGCTGGGTAATAAAATTGATATTGATAAAAAGACTGGTTCACTGAAATTGGCTTCAAACATTTTATTTGAAGTAGGGCAGGCAACACTCAAAGATGAGGCAAAAGTGGAGCTTAAAAAAGCATTTGAACAATACATCGGTACATTGGTGACAAACAAAGAGATACGTCCACATCTTGATAAGATTATCATAGAGGGGCATACAGACAGCGATGGCTCATACATCTATAACCTCAATTTGTCTCAAAAACGTGCTTTGGCTGTAATGGAATACCTCTTAACTTTAGACTTTACAAAAAAACATAATATTAGACCACTGATGACAGCTTCAGGACGTGCCTATCTTGATGCTATTAAAGTCAATGGTGTAGAAGATAAGGAAGCGTCAAGACGTATCGAGATTAAATTTAGACTCAAAAATGAAGATGCCATGCATGAGATAGAGAAGGTTTTAGATGCCAAAGAGTAACTTTGAACCGGTACATCTTAAACAAGCTAATGAAAAATTAGATAGACATGTGCTCTCAGCACATGCACATAAAAAGACTAATGACGGCTATAAAAAAGATGTATTCCATGAGTCTTTATGGCATAAGTTTATGGGGCTGTTTAAAAAATAAACAATTAGCCTACATTTAATAATATGGCAATTTGCCATATTTTCGTCTATTTCTTCTTTTTTACACTATACTTTCATTATGTTTCTTCATATAGATATAGACTCTTTTTTTGCCTCTGCTGAGCGTGCTGTCAATCCTAAACTAAATGGCATACCCATTTGTGTGGGTTCACGTTCAAACTTAGAGATATTTAACAAAAAACGTACACACATTCGACTGATGAACGATAACTCTGGCGCTTTTGTTACTCCTGTATTTTATTCTGATAAAAAAAAGACTTTTGAGAATTATTTCGTAGATATGATAGATGGGCGAAGGAAAATACGAGGCATAGTCACCACAGCATCGTATGAGGCGAGGGCTAAGGGTGTAAAGACTGCTATGCCCATAGCACAAGCGTTGCAACTCTGTCCAGAGATGATAGTCATACCTTCTAACTATCCACTCTATCATAAACTCTCTAACCAAATACACGCCTTTATGCGAGCGCACATCCCTAAAGTAGAGCAGTTTAGTATCGATGAATTTTTTTGTGATGTCAGTGGATGGAGGAGTGACGATGAAGTCTATGCTTTTGCACAAGAGTTACAGGCAAAAATATTGGCACATTTTAAGATACCAGTCTCCGTGGGCATCTCCAAAGCCAAATGGATAGCCAAACTTGCTACAGAATCTGCAAAACCTTATGGAGTTTTTGAAGTCAAAGATATAGATGTCTATATAGAAGATATTCCTATTAAGGCATTTCCTGGCATTGGTAAAGGATTCCAAAAGCGTTTGGAGTCACACTATATCAAAACACTAGGTGACATTAAGCGGCATAAGGCATTGTTTGAATCTTGGAAAAAACCAGGCATACAACTCTATGGACGTGTGACAGGTACAGATGGAGAGCAGATCAATGAAAAGGGTGAGAGAAAGTCCATAGGTATCAGCCGTACCTTTGATGCCATAGCAGACCCTGAAGAGATAAAAAGGCGTATTATGATCATGGCACGGCATATTATCTATATGGTCATGGCAATAGAAGTGAACCCTACGAGTTATTACTTGAAAATTAATTATGAGTATGGAGTGAAAGTTAAAAAGACACTCACTGTAGATAGAATTTTTTCTGAAAAAGTTTTTAAAGAAATGCTTCTTTTGATGTATGATGAAATAGTACTTCCACATAAGCGTGCCATAAAATTGAGTATGAATGTCTCCAATTTCTCAGGTGCAAACCTGAAGACACTTTCACTTTTGGATTTTGAATATGATGATAAAGAAGAGAGCTTGTATAAAAATATCCATAGATTACGGGAGCGCTTTGGTTTAGATATCATAAAAACGGGCAATGAGCTGTAAATACTAATAGAGTTAGAGTATAATTAGCCATGATATTTTCACGCATACTTTCTAAAGTAAAAGAGTTAGATACACTTGATGCAATTACAGTTACCAAGTATTATGCTTTTTCACTCAAAATTATATATTGAAAACAACAGATATTATTATAGAAATTACAGAACGTTCACTTATCGATAACTTTGACAGTACACAAGATGTGATTAATACCTTGCGTGGGCATGGTGTACGCTGTGCCATTGATGATTTTGGGGTAGGGTACTCCTCTTTGTCCTATTTGAAAAAGCTCTCATTTCACACATTAAAGATAGACAGAGAATTTGTGAAAGAGATAGAGTCAAATCCTAAAGAACTTTTATTGGTTTCTAGTATTTTAGAGATTGGTAGACAATTTAATTATAATATTGTTATTGAGGGTGTTGAAGATAAAAAGCAGAAAGATTTACTTTTAGGACTTGATGAAGAGTTGAGTTATCAAGGATATTACTTCTCTAAACCCTTACATGGTCAAGAGTTTAGAGAGAAGTTTTTATATAAAAAAAGTTAAATTTTAAATAGGAGATTAAAATACAATTTGACCATCAGATTGCATTCTCTTTATGATACCCTTAGCCATCTCATAGCCTTGGTAGGCAGCTTTTATACAGTACTCTATGGCTTTCTCTTTGTCCTCTTCACAACCTAAGCCCATGTCATACAAGGCACCGAGGTTAAACTGTGCTTTGGCATTGTTGGCGTTTGCTGCTTTGCTAAAGAGGATAAAGGCTTTTTTATAGTCCTGTACGACACCACGACCTTCTTTGAACATCGCACCTAGGTTATTGAAGGCATCGATGTTTCCACGTTTGGCTGCTTCTTCGTACCAAAATGCTGCTTCAGATTCATTCTTCTCACAGCCCTCACCATTTTCAAGCATGAGCGCTACTTCAAATTGTGCTAAAGGTACTTCTCTTGTTACCGCTTCTAAGTAGTAGTCAAATGCTTTTTTCGTGTCTTGTGGTGCGCCATGCCCTCTAAAATAGAGGAAACCTAAGAGTAGTATGATGTTGGCTCTTTTTTCTCTTCTAGTGCTCTGTAGAGTTCTAGTGCTTTGTCATACTCTTTTGCTAGGAGTGCTTCATACGCTGATTTTACAAGTTCTTGCATTATACACCAAATCCTTCAAGCTCCGCAGAGACTTTTGTCATTTTATTGTTCGCATCTTCGAGTGCCTGTTTATTCTCAGCAATGACTGCTTCAGGGGCGTTGGCAACAAATCTTTCGTTGTTTAACATACCATTTAACTTTTGTATCTCTTTTTCAAGCTTCTCTTTTTGACGTGTAAGCTTTGTAATGATAGGGGTCATGTCTATCTCACCTGTTGGTAAGTAAACTTCCAAGTTGTCTGACACATCAGTAATGCTGTCTGCAACTTTTGCATCAACAAATTTAATCTCAAGTACTTTAGCCAGTTTCTCTATGAATGGTTTAGCCATCGCTGTATCTATAGCTGTAGTATCATCTAGTTTGATGTAGGCTTTGTCTATCTTAGAGTTCCCCATATCTATGACTACTTTGGCACGACGAAGTGCGGTAATAGACTCTTCGATGATGGCAAACATCTTCTCTGCTTCTTCATCTCTGCTAATGGATTTAGGGAAGTGCATCACCATAAGTGACTCACTCTCTTCAAGTGTTGTACCGCTGAGTTTGTGGTAGAGGTGGTCTGAGATAAACGGCATAAATGGAGAAACCATTCTTAGTGTCTCTTTAAAGATAGCGCCTAGCTCTACGATGCTCTCACGATCAGCTTTAGAGTACTCAATACCCCAGTCACAAAACGCATTCCATACGAAGTTGTAAAGTGTTTTTGCACTCTCATCAAACTTGTAGCTATCAATAGCAGTACGTATTTTCTCTACAGCTTCAGCCAGTCTTGACTGCATATAGCGTCCAAGAGGAGTGACTACTTCTATCTCTTGAAGTTCAGGAAAGGTCTCAACATTGAGTTGTAGGTAGTTTGTTGCATTGTAAAGCTTGTTGGTAAAATTTCTAAACTGCTCAAGGTTCTTCTCTCCAAGCTTAATGTCACGCCCTTGTACGGCTAGATAAGCTAGGGTAAAGCGTATGATATCTGCTGAGTGTTCCTCTACCATATCAAGAGGGTCGATGACATTTCCTTTAGACTTAGACATCTTCGCCCCATGCTCATCCCGTACGAGTGCATGCATATAGATGTCTTCAAATGGTAGTTTTCCTGTGAAGTGCTCACCCATCATCATCATACGAGCTACCCAGAAGAACATAATGTCAAACCCAGTAATGAGTAGGGAGTTCGGGTAGAAATCTTCCATATCTGTGTCATTATAGAGATTAGAGAGTTTTCCATTATTTCCCCAACCTAGAGGAGACATAGCCCATAGAGCAGAGGAGAACCACGTGTCAAGCACATCTGGGTCTTGTGTCATTTTTTTAGAAGCACACTTAGGACAAGCCTCTGGTTCGTCTGCTTTGTCAGCCCATGTGTGACCACAGTCATCACAGGTAAATACTGGAATTCTATGTCCCCACCAGAGTTGACGAGAGATACACCAAGGTCTAAGCTCATCCATCCATGCCGTGTAGGAGTTTATCCAGTGTGCAGGGTGGAAGTTGTTATGCTTTTTTGTCTCTTTAATGGAGTTTTCTGCAATCTTCTCACTCAAAAACCACTGTGTAGAGATAAATGGCTCTACAATGTTTTTACAACGGTAACAGTGACCTACTTGGTGTACGTGGTCTTCTATTTTCACGATGTACCCTGCATTTTCAAGGGCTTTGACGATAACAGGACGCGCCTCAAGACGCTCTAGTCCTTCAAACTCTCCACAGTATGCATTTAAAATACCTTTTTCATCAAATACTTTTATCATCTCAAGGTTATGTCTTTGTCCCACAGCGTAGTCATTTTGGTCATGTGCAGGGGTTACTTTTACCACACCTGTACCAAACTCCATATCTACATGCTCATCAGTAATGACTTTTATTTTTCTATCTGTTAGTGGAAGTAATACTTCTTTACCTACGATATCTTTATAGCGCGCATCATCAGGGTGTACCATGATAGCCGTATCTCCAAAGTAGGTCTCTGGTCTGGTTGTAGCTACTTCAAGCTCGCCAGAGCCATCGGCAAACTTATAAATCATCGTGTAAAACTTACCGTTTACCTCTTCGTGTTCTACTTCGATGTCAGAGAGTGCGCCATCATGTGTACACCAGTTTACCATGTAGGTATCTTGGGTGATTTGCCCTTCATTGTAGAGCGATACAAACGCCTCTTTAACTGCTTCTTTGAGACCTTCATCCATCGTAAAACGTTCACGTTTCCACGCAGGTGTAACACCAAGCTTACGCATCTGATGAACAATGTTCCCACCACTGGTCTCTTTTTGAAGCCATGCACGTTCTAAAAACTTCTCACGTCCTATCTCCTCTTTGGTTGCACCCTCAGCCAAAAGTTGTTTCTCTACGATGTTCTGTGTCGCAATCCCCGCATGGTCAGTCCCTGGTTGCCAAAGTGTCTTAAACCCATCCATACGTTTGTAACGTGTGATGATGTCTTGCAGTGTAAACGTAAGTGCATGACCTATATGTAGACTTCCTGTAACATTAGGAGGTGGCATCATGATAGAGAAGGTTTTACCTTCTTCTTGAATATCTTTATTTCCATCTATCTCAAAATACCCACGCTCTTCACAGAGTTTATAGTAATTGTCTTCTACTTCTTTTGGGTTGTATGTTGCTTTTTTTTCTACAGTTTCGCTCATAGTGTGTCCTACGTGTTATATAATTGTCGCGATTATAGCGTAATGGTGCTTTTTCTTTTATGGAATAGAGTTTTATAAACAGCTTATAATAAAAATAAACTATACTTATGACAAAACAAAAAGGGACACAACGAAACACTTAACACTTATGGACAAATATCCACTCAATACGCGTACTATAGATAAATCTGAAACAACTTTAAAGAGTGCAGATGAAGTCATTGCTTTTATTAAAGCTAAAGTTGATGCACATCCTGTAGCTACATACATCGCAACCTTTGATCACTATAGCCATACAACATCATTGGAAAATGGTGAGATGAATCCAGATTTTATAGATGCTAAAAACATCATTTTTTGTTTTTGGTGTGCAGTTACCCAAAGCTGAAATGTTGGGCATTAGACCACGTTCTATTGGTGTGGTAGAAACAGAAGAAAGTTTTGTAGTAAGTTTTATGGATGCACCTAACCCTCAAGCACATCAGTTTATGATGGAGTGGGTAGAAGCTATTTAGTTTATTTATGGTTATTCTTTTTTTGATATATTAATAGTATAAACCTCATGATAAGCCGTTTTATAAAAGATAACTGAAACCGCAGAAAAAAGTGAGATAAACATA
>VCAW01000054.1 GCA_013607775.1 Campylobacterota bacterium
TTTGACATTTGAAGAAAAACATAAAAAACAGATAGAGTCTAAGGAGAAGTAACGAGGTTAAACTAGCAGTTTTACTATGTTATAATGCCTATCTAATTTGTTTATGAAGTGGGATAGGGATGCAGGGAAAGTACGTTTTATTTTTACAAATACTTACATTACTGCCACTGTTGTTTTTTATAGGGGTCTATACGGATAGAAATGTTATATATTTAGGTATTGCTTTTATACTTTTATCTTTATTGTTGCTCAATATATATAAGTTCATAAAAAAAGAAAAGTTACTTCATTATCCTCTATGGATAGTCCTTGTGGGAAGTTTTTATATCTATGCATTTTCAGGGCTAGGCACTATGCAAGTCCCACAAAGTTTTGAAGTGGTTTCTGAAAAGGATAGTCCGGTTGTTTTTGACTTTAAAACGACTACCCCTGTGGACAAAATGTGTTACTATGTGGGGATAGACAAAAATGTTAATTTTGTTTTAGAGTATCAAAAACAGGGGCGATGGCAGAAATTTTATACCTATGCCAACAGCTACCCATACTCGTTTAGATGGCGATGTATGAACACAGGTATTTATACATCAAAAGTACTGCTACGTGTCACAAAAAACAAAATGATGCTCAATGAAGTACGTTTTCTGTCACATGATAAAGTCATACCATACACAAGCCGTTTCCCAAAACTCAATGATGAAACAAGTATGAAGTTAGATACAAGTTATTATGGTGGTATGTACTTTGATGAGATTTATCATGGACGTACGGCATATGAGATTATGCATGGGTTGAGAGTGTATGAAAATACACATCCTTATTTGGGAAAGTTGCTCATTACGCCAGGTATCAAACTCTTTGGTATGACTCCCTTTGGCTGGCGTATGAGTAATGTTGTTTTTGCTGGGTTGATGATTTTTATTTTTTACTATTTTGCATTGCTTCTTTTTAAAGATACATTGTATGCATGGGGTGCAGGATTTCTAATGACCTATGGGTTTATGCATATCGCACAGGCACGTATGGCACATATAGATACTTTTACTGTGTTGTTTGTACTTCTTTCTTATATGTTTTTATACCGGTTTATAACACAGCAAAAAATCATTGAACTTTTCGCAAGTGGGCTCTTTTTTGGTCTTGCCTCGGCTGTGAAATGGTCAGCTATTTTTTCAGGTTTAGGGTTTGTGTTACTGCTCTTATATGTTATTTTTAGTCGTCATGTATTACTCAAACGTTTTACACTTTCTAAACTACTGCTCTATGGACTGTACAGTTATGTTTTGATAGCAGGATTGGTATATTTACTGACCTTTCCTGAGATGTATCAGCGCTCAGGAGGGTTTGACACTGTGATTAACTATAATCTTAACATGTATCATTATCACTCTACTATGACACAAACACACCCTTATAGTTCTCAGTGGTGGAGTTGGCCGTTAGATATGAAACCTATGGGGTATTATAAGCATTATGATGGGAAACTTTTAAGCACTATTAATGCTTTTGGAAACCCTGCTGTTTTTTGGCTGGGTATCATGGCAGTATTGTATTTGATTTTTGTTCTGTTTAAAAAAGCAACGCTTGAAGCAGCCTTGATTTTGTCTGCTTTTGCAGGAGTGTATCTTCCCTATGTCTTCGTTGGACGGTTAATGTTCATCTACCACTTTTACTATGCAGTACCTTTTTTAATGCTGGTGATTATCTATATGTTCAAAGATTTGATAGCTCGAAGTCGTTATGGGTATGGCTTATTTGTTACGTATTTATTGATAGTAGCAGGACTTTTTTAGCATTTTATCCAGTGTTAAGTGGGTATGCAGTGGAGACAAGTTATGTGACACAGTATTTAAAATGGTTCTCTATATGGTGGTTTTAAGGTATGATATAATGGTATATAAACGCTATAAGGATGGCATAGTATGAGACTAGGTATCGTGATCCCCTGCTTTAATGAAGAAGAAGGGATAGAAGAGCTTAACAGACAACTTCAGACACTGCTAAAAGAGATGGTAGTTGCAGGAGAGATTGAGAAAGAGAGTTTTATCTGTTATGTTGATGATGGAAGTAGTGATGAGACATGGTCTGTCATTACTGCATGTCAAGCGAAAAGTAGTGTTGTCAAAGGGCTAAAACTCTCAAGAAATTTTGGACACCAAAATGCCCTTATCGCAGGGCTTATGCAGTGTAAAGATGATGCAGATGCCCTCATCTCTATGGATGCAGATTTACAAGATGACATTACGCTTGTGAAAGCGTTTGTCAACAAGTTTAAAGAGGGGTATGAAGTTGTTTATGGTGTGCGTGAAGACAGAAGTAGAGATAACACACTGAAGCGTAACAGTGCGACACTCTTTTATAGATTTCAACACTTTATGGGCATTGAGACTGTACAAAACCATGCAGACTATAGGTTGCTGAGTAAAAAAGCGTTAGATGCCCTTGCAGAATTTAAAGAAATCAATCTCTTTTTACGTGGCATTGTTCCCATGCTTGGTTTTCGTTCCTGTAATGTCTACTACACAAGAGAAAAACGTTTTGCAGGGGAGACAAAGTATCCTTTTAAAAAAATGGTACTTTTTGCACTAGATGGGATTGCTTCTTTTTCGGTAAGACCTTTACGCATTATTACAGTAGTTGGGTTTTTTCTTTTTCTTTTATCGCTTGTGGGCATCGCATGGGTCGTCATAGAAAAGTTTGTCTTGGGAAATGCTGTTCAGGGTTGGGCTTCTACTATGGTGTCTATCTACTTCATCGGAGGTATACAGGTGATGAGTCTAGGTATCATCGGTGAGTATGTAGGGCGTAGTTTTCAAGAGAGTAAAGGCAGACCGCGTTACATCATCGATAAAGAGATTTAGTGCTAAGACAATTCTTGCGCTATAACCTTGTAGGGCTCATCAATACCGTGGTAGGCTTTGGGCTCATTATGCTACTCATGTATATGGGAATAAATGCCGTACTTAGTAATGCCATAGGCTATGGTATCGGTGCGATACTCTCATACTTTTTAAACAAGCACTATACGTTTACATACAAAAATGACAGTATGAGAGTAGCCATCAAATTCTTTGCTGTACTAGGGGTTGCCTATCTGCTTAATTATATGGTACTCATGACTCTTTTAGCAACTATAAACCCTTATATTGCACAAGCTGTTTCTGCTGTAGTTTATACACTGAGTGCTTTTATCATGATGAAGTTTTTAGTGTTTCGTAATCTTAAATGACTCAATATATACGCCATACTTGACTTTACTTTTTTTGTAGTCATACGCATGTATATCTATATCAATTTTCAATGGAGCATCTGTAAGAAGGGATGCATCTATAGGTAGGGTAATGGATTTGGTTTGAGAAATACTTGTGGTTATCTTTTTTAAGATTTTTCCTTGGCTACTAAAGGTGATAGTACGGGGAGATGCTGTCGTTGCATTAAAAAGATAATAGCGAAGCGTAATGCTATAGTTTACATGAGCCTCTTTTTTGAGAAAAGGGAAAAAAGTTTTGGGTGTAAACCTAAAGACCATGCGCCACTGTCATGATGTGTGGTATACCACCCTTTTTGAAATACTTGTTTTGTAATGGGAGAACGACCATTTAGGGCTATGGTTTTGTTAAATGCAAACTTTTGTTTGAGTCTAGGACTTACTTTATAAAGCTCAAAATGAAGCTTCCATTGGTTTTGGTAAGAGTGACTTAGCTCTTGCTCTTGTTCTTCTCTCGGGCTATGTAAAGAGTAATGTTCACGCCATGTTAAAGGAAGTATTAATGTATCAACATGATGGAGATAACTGTTTTGTAGTTTGCAAGGTTTTTGGGCAACACAAAGTACATAGCGTCGTTGAGATAAGTCGGCATGAAAAGTAAGATTACTATCTAGTTGTGAAGGGTATATCCCTTGATACTCTCTTGCATTTATTTTAAAGACAGAAAAGAGTCTGGAGATAAGATATTTGATATGGTTGGTACCAATATGCCCTTTATTTTGTTTATAGATGATAGTTGAATCATAGACTACAGAGATAGGTTGGTTACCTACATGTTTTTTCATCCATGGTACTAAGGTATAGGCATTTTTTTGATGTGGTTCAGTCAGCACAATTTTATACATATTTAGAGGTAATGAAAAGGCTGAGAGAATGATAAATAGACTCATTAAAAATATTGTGGAGGTGGATATCTTTTTAAGATATTTTTGCATCCATTTATATATAGCCTGAAGTGTGAAAGCCAGTGCAAAAAAGTGTATCATCATCAAGATAGAAAGATAATAACGATTCCAATAATATAAAAATGCATGCGGATCAGAAAATGTAACCTTTTGCATAACAAAAGGGACATAAAAAATAGTATATACCAAAATAAGCACAAAGGATAAGCGATTGCCTTTAAATGCAGAGAGATAGAGAAGTATCAGCCCAACAAATATAAGTAAAGTAAGTGGCAATCCAAAGTTTCCAAGCGCAAAACCATATTCATTAAAGATGAGTAAATGGGTAAAAGGAAGGTTTTCTTTTTGACTATAATAGTAGACAAATATAAGCTTTAAAAGTATGAGGATAGTGGTAAAGAACATAGTAAAAGAGTATGTTTGAAAATACTTTTTAATAACTCTTGTCAATCCCAATATGACAAAGCTACTAAAAGATGCACCATAAAGCAGAGAAAGAAGAAGTTCTTCTGTAATGCCAGGGATTACTCTACTAAATTGCATTTGCAGGAGGTAATGAGAACGTATGCCTAATGTGGCTTGAATACTAAGAGACAAAATAATTAGCCCAAACATCAGTACAGAAGCAGTTTTGAGTGAACTATACTGCCAAAAATGATAGAGAGATAAAACACCAATAAGGGCAAAGTAGAGTACCGCCTCACCACGTAAAAAAGGCACAAGGGCAAGAAGTAAAAAGAGTGCAATACTGACTTTAAAACTAAGCGTATTATGGTGAAGTATCTTATGTGCAAGAAGGATATATATATATATATCAATAGACAGATTTGCCAAATAGGATCGGAAAAAGAGGTGCTTGCAAACCAGATATTCAGTGGTAAAATAATGATAAGTATAGTAATAAGAAGAGCAATAAAGGTAGAGATATTTAGCTTTTTCAATATCATATAACTAAGAGGTATAGCAAGCAGTTGAATCAATATGTTAATAAATGGCGCAAACTTTAAACCAAAGAGTGCATAGCCTACAGCAGAAAGTGAAGCTGTAAGAGGAAGAAAAAAACCTATATCTTGATGATAGGTAATAGAGCAAACACCGGCCAAGTAGTAATCTGACGGATCTCCTACTGAAAAGTCGAAACGATGTAAAATGATACGGAGTGAAAAATAAAGTACCAAGATAGATGTGAGTACTAAAATAGAAACTATCGAGGAGTTAAAAGTCTGTTTTAAATCCTTGTAAAGTGTATGAAAAAGCAATACATAAGAGAGGAGTAAGGCACTGAAAGAAGCTTCATGAAAAAAGTCTATATGGGTATAGTAGGCAAGCAGAGAAAATGAAAATGTAAAGAGTATAAAATAGATACCCCACAACAGACTCTATCTAGGAAGAAAAATATGCCAAAATTTTTGTGGATTGAACATTGTTTCCTTTCCTAAAATAGAAATATATAAAAGATTATAGAAAGAGTCTGATTATAGTTGGATTAGTCCTTACTATTTACCATCCATTGTGAAAATACATTCAAGTAGTTCCAAAAACTTTGGATGTTCTCTTCAGAACTAAGTTTATTTTTAATGATAGGTTGTAATGCTTCCTCAAAAGTGACAAGCCAGTGTAAACGGGCATTAGGCGTAATGCGAAATGGTGCATGTCTTCCCCTCATTTGTGGCGCACCTCTATTTTGATTAAAGTATGCAGGTCCTCCACATATTTGTATAAAGAAATCAGCCGAGTGTTGCCCTGCTATTTTCATCGCTTCTTTATCTTGTGGGAAGATCTCTTTAATAGGACTTTCATAAAGTCCCATATAAAACCTATCAAGTAAATTTCTCATACCTTGTTCAGTAATATCGGTTAAAAATGCTGGGTTTGGTTTGGTTACAGGAGGGTTGACACCTTCTGTAAAAGGAAGGATAGAAAAGTCTAGTGATGAGGTTCCAAAAGTCATTGTAAGCCTTTTTTATTAGCGTTATAGCATACTAATGCTTAGCTATCAACTATTTACACCCACCAGATCCACAACATGAATCAGAACTGTCTACAGCAAAACTGTTTACATACCCACAAGAGAGACATTCATAACTGAGCATCTGTGGACCAGAACACCCTCCTGAACGTTGATCGGTAAGTTCTATGCTGTCTTGCTTACATCGTGGGCAAAAACCGCGACGTATGCTGTCAAGTTCTTCTTTCTTTTCTTTGAGGTAGTGGACATAAACAAGAACAGACCCTATGAGTATAATAAGTAAAAAAGCGAGTAGGTAAATATCCATAAGGTATCCTTAGGTAGTAAAATTTTTAAGCTCTTTTACCTGTGTTTTGTATTCAGGTAAGTGTTGGGCTACAAATGCCCAAAAAGCTTTTTGATGATGTTTGTGTTTTATATGTGCAAGTTCATGTACAACAATGTATTGTATCACATCTAAAGGAAGCTTCATCATCATGGTATTGAAACTCAAATCATTCTTTGCAGAGCAAGAACCCCATTGTCGTTTTGTTTTTCGAAAGGTTATTCTATTTGCTTGTACGCCCATAGTATGAGACCATTTTTTGATTAGGGTAGGAATATAGTTCTTGGCTTCTTCTTTATAGAAACTGTCTATATGTCTTTGGAATATGGTTTCATCATAAGTAGCATAATAAAGTGTGAACAGATCTCCATCAAAAGTAAGCTTTGTTCTTTTTTTCTCATACGGTATAAGCTCCAAAGGATGAGACTCTCCTAAAAAATAAAGTTCAGCTTCTTTTGAAAAATTGACACTTTTGCCTTTTTTAGTCTCAAATTTTTTACGAGAGTTAGTAATCCAAGCAGCTTTTTTTAATAGAAGGTGCTCTATCTGTCGTTGTGACACTTTAGGGGACTTTATGACAAGTTCACCTTGCTCATTAAAAGTAAGATAGATATGTTTTAATTTAGGGTTTACAATATGTATATAGTGAGGGAGTATGGACATATCTAAGAGAAGATTAGTGTATAATCTTCCCATGCTTATAGGTGACCTGTTTATTGACAGTTCCATCAATGTTGTACGCTTTTGCCACACCATCTTTGAGACCATCTACATAATGATAAGAAACCATTACATCACCATTTGGATAATATGCATATTGCTCACCATTTTGTCTACCGTTAATATAGGTATATCTCCAAATTACACGACCTTTCTCATCAAAACCTGTCTCAACACCGTCTTTTACACCATTGTGTATGGTAACAGTTGAGGTTACGTTGCCGTTATACCCATACTTTTTAAGAAGCCCATTTTGTCCTGTATCATCATCCATAATGAACTCAGTAGCCACTTGACCTCCAGTAAAATATGTTTTCTTTACATCTTTACCCATGAGGCTGGGACTATTACATCCTGTGAGTAAAAGAAGTGTAAAAATAGAGAGTAAGAAAGAGAGTTTTTGCATTGTGTTACCTTGTCATGTAAATATTGGGCTTAGTATACTATAAAATTCTTTGGATTTTTAAATGATGATGTGAAGTAAAGAAAGAAGGGAAAATTGTATGGCTGAGAGGAAGGGA
>VCAW01000055.1 GCA_013607775.1 Campylobacterota bacterium
CCATCTTCATCAATATACTTGACCAAGAAGGTAGTTTTTTCACCATTTGCAGCTTTTTCAGTATTATCTGGTGCAAGATATCTATAATATATATACCCATCTTCTTGGCTCTGGTTCCCTGAAAACGACCAAATTTCCTATCTATTGCATCAGGAATAACACAATTTTTACTTACGGTGCTTGTGTCCGTATTACAAGGTCTAGCATCTATTACAGGCTGACCATTTTTAATCAACTGAATATCAAACTCAGTAGTCTGATTATCATTATCAACATAGTATGGATTCTTGGCATTAACTAACTGATACCCTGTATCATCGCCACCTACAATCTGAATTTCTAAGCTTGTAGAGATTGTACCTACTCCATCAAAATAACTCATAGTGGTCGTTGTCTTAGTTAAGCCAGTTAAACGAAGTGGCGCCTCATAATTAAATATCGCCTTACCTGTATTATCTGTGATAACAGAACCTTCTAGCACCGAACCATATCCATTGGCTACAGGGGTAATAGTTACTGATTCACCTAGCACACCTTGACTATTTTTATCCACAAGATTGGCACTAATAATTGCTGTCTGCATACCTTGGTTGATTACAATTGGTGTTGTCACATTGATAAATTTGTAACCTGTTCTTTCAAAGACAATATCAATCTTTTGTGTAATACTTTGTCCAAATTCGGTATACTTCATTACTGCTAAGTACTACCAAGTCCTGTTAAATCAGTTGGTGCGGTATAGTTGAAAGTTGCTTTTCCCGATGTATCAGTGATACTTGTGAGTTCAGCTATACTACCATATTTAGAATCTATGGGAGTTATACTGACTACTTTACCCGGTGTGAGAATATTATTTTTATCCATTAAATAAACACTAATCTCTGAACTCTGTCCAACATCAGTTACAGTTACAGGTGTTGTTGCATTTGCAAACTTAAATCCAAATTCAGTCGATCCATTTATAACATTAATTACTTAACTTTCGCACCTAAATCCAAGCATTTTCTGAGTAACATCC
>VCAW01000056.1 GCA_013607775.1 Campylobacterota bacterium
TTTCCAACGTAGCTTATACAAAAAATCTGTACAACTTTGATTGTCTGGAAACATCTCAACAAATTCTCTATATGTTTGTGGATAATCTTTGCCAGCAATTAAAACTTTGTCTTGTTTCTTGTTATTTGATGAATTCATACCATATTATAACAGAGGAGGAGTTAACCGACTAGCCCACTTACCAAATTGTAGTATTTGCTCACGCCGATTCATTCGACCACCCAGCCGATTTTTACTCGGACAGTTTACCAGTAGTCAATCTCTAGACTAGAATTATATCACAAGTGTCCGAGAGCCTACTCAGATTTGTTGATATTAGACCTCAATTTCCTCATCGATTCCCCTTCCAATTCTATCCTGTGCGAAGAGTGAACAATCCTGTCTAAAATAGCATCTGCCACTGTATCATTATTGAGATAATTATACCACTGTGAAACAGGAAGTTGTGAAGTGATGATGGTAGAGTTTATCTCTGTTCTATCCTCAATGATTTCAAAGAGATTGGTTGCATCATCTGCAGACATTTGTGTGATGCCAAAGTCATCCAGTACAAGCAGTTGGAACCTTGAATATTTTCTGAGTAAACTAGTATATGTTCCGTCAGCTCTTGATATTTTTATATCTTCAAGGAGTGTAGGTACTCTGATATAGTAAGCTTTAAATCCATCAAGAATGGCACGGTTAGCAAGTGCCTGTGCCACATAAGATTTACCAGTTCCTGTTTTCCCTGTAATGATGATATTCTGATGATTGCGGATAAAGTTCATGTTGGCTAGATCTTTAATGACTGTTTTACTGAGTTTCCTTCTGCTGTGATACTCTATCTCTTCGAGTGATGCCTGTTTATCTTTGATCTTTGATTGTCTGAGGTTCGTGGCTATCCTTTTATTATGCATAAAGATCTCTTGTGCTTCAAGCAGATTATAGAGTCTCTCATCAAAGCCAAGTCGGCTGTAATTTATATCTTCTATCTGTCTTAAATATGCCTCTTTCAATCCTTGGTAGTTTAGATCATTAATTTTATCCAGTATGGTAGTTTGATTCATTACAATTTTCCTTTTTCTATTTGTAATATTCTGACCCACGTATATTGTCGTGTGTAGGTGTGGTTGGCTTTGTTGTATGATTATTTACAGCTTGTAGGTAAAGTTTTTTATCCAATATGGAACGTATAGACTTCACAGAGGTAGTATTGATGGAACTGGCATATCCCAATGCAAGGTTAAGCGCGATTCTTCCATACATCTTTTCCAAAGATAAAATAGCAATAATCCCTCTATAGGCATTGGTCGGATACTCTGCCGTTTTTAATCTTTGTTGCACAAATATTCTGGCATTAGTGCCCACAGACGCAGCCCAGTTTTTTAGTCTTTGTGGATTCATTTTCTCGTGTTGATACTGATGATTCAGTGGCATGTGTTCTTTGAGGGTTGATGTATCATTTGGTTTGTAGAGCCTTGGATGTGTTGCTATGAGTCTGCTCTTGTGATAGATTTCTACGAGTGTGGTCGAATATTTTATCTCTACTTTCTCTTTGAGGTATTTAAAGGGTACGGAGTAAAAACACTTATGTAGCTCAACATGGTAATCAATATTGACCGTGGCAAGTTTAAATTCCTTGTAGATGAATCTATTGGAAGGAAGTGTTTGGAGATACGGACTATCATTTTCTTCAAAGAGTTGTGTTCTACTTTTCCCCAGTCTTTTGATCACTTTATTGTTGTATCTATCCAACAGTGTTGCCATCGCATCGTTAAGCTCATCCACAGAGAAAAATGTCCTATCTCTCAATACTGCCAGTATCCATCTCTGTATTGCTTGCACACCTTGTTCTACCATACCCTTGTCTTGAGGTTTTCTGGGGCGTGCAGGCTCTATGGCACAGTTATAGTGACGTGCCAGTTCTGCGTAGCTTTCATTGACTACAATACCTCTCCTATTATTAGAGATGATGGCAGACTTCAAGTTATCAGGGATATTGATTTTAGGCGCACCGCCAAAGAATTCATAGGCTAAGACATGAGAGAGAATGAAGTCCTCTTTTTTCTGTGAAGGTGTGGCATGCACAAAGGTGTATCCACTGGCACCAAGAACAGCTACAAATATTTGGGCTTTGCATATCTCTCCTGTCTTAGAATCTACTATCGGTACAGTCAATCCACTATAATCAATGAACAGCTTCTCTCCCGGTATATAAGTCTGCCTCATGGAAGGGTTTAGCTTCCTCTTGTATCTGTAGTAGTGTTCTTTAAACTGGCTACAGCCGTAACCATTTGGATGCATCTCCTTATACTCCTGCCATAGCAATTCAAAGGTTACACCTTTTTTAGCGATCTCTTTATGGATATATTCTACATCCGGGAGCGGTCTTTCTTTGGAGAGTCGGGGCAGCTTCTTCTCTGGAAAGAGTATCTCATAAATAACATCTTCATCTTTAGTTAAAAATGTATCAATATCATAGGTGGTTATTTCAAACCTTTTACAGTAATCCATAACGGTTGATCTTGGTATATTAACGGATCTGCTTATTTGTCTGTAAGATAGTTCTGTAATGTATTTTAATTTTAGAATATCTTTGATCTTTTTCATAGAAAGTCTCCTCATATTTACCCCTGTTCTTTTTAAACAAGTGTAGTTAAATTTTTAGAGATTTTTCTACGGGAAGAATTCCAGCCGTTTTATATTCGGACACTCAGCCGTTTTTAGTAAAAACTGTCCGAATATTAATCGGCTAGGTGTCCGAGAACAAAACGGCTGGGTGTCCGGATACTAATCGGCAGAGTGTCCGAATGAGTCCGGCGTGAGCAGTATTTATTCAAGCTAGCCAAAATATACCATGTCAACTATAAAATCTTTAGGGTATTCATTTTCAATATTATATATAAAACTGACATCAAAATAGGGTCTAGTTAAAATAGTTATGAAAACCGTATCATCAGTAAATTCTATATTGTAATAATGTATTTCGATTTCATCTTTATATTTATAATATTCTTCTAACAATATTTCTAATGTTATGCTAACTCTTCTCAAATTAAATCTATAGTTTAAATATAACTCATTATCAGTTAATTTTTTTAAGTTTAAAACTTCAGGGTCTTCTACTCCCTCATCAATTTCAACAGAAACATTAATGATTTGTAAAAATTTAACTATATATTCGGGATAACCTTTAAAGTAAAATGTCTCTCCCTTATAATTAAATGATTCTAAATAGTATTTACTTTCCTCTTCAATATAGTCATCAAAATCATGATCAAAGTAATCTATTGAGTGAATTGTTTTATCTATTGAAGATTGCACAAAACTAAAAAGTGTTTCATAAGGAGTAATTAATGCCGTTATGCCCCTATTTTCTATATCACTTAATAAATCTGGATGAAAAGTTATCTTTTTCTTCTCTTTAACTCAACTTTCGCACATAAATTCCACTAAATCCACGAACTTAAGTTGAGTATTAAAGCCCATAAATAGGCACTTTTGAGTATAATTTTGTTACCACAACATCATTATAAAGGGCTTATTTTATGGAACTTGCAAATTATATCAATTATGCTATGAAGAGCTTATTAAAGAATCCGATTTTAGAAGTTCTTCAAGAGATTAAAATCACAAGACTACTTAAACAAAGTAACTTCGTAAAAAG